>CALWFS010000001.1 GCA_944377705.1 uncultured Mediterraneibacter sp.
ATCCGCTAATACATCTCTTTTCTGAGTATGTCCTTTACGTGGCACGGTCCTTCCCTCCTTAATCATATTTTCCGGTTAAACCGGGATTAATTCATCGGTACTCACATGTGTCTTTCTATGGAATCGCTTAGCATGTGCTCGCGGCCGCGGGACTATATCTGAATCCGCAACCTTTGCTTACTGAACTGCAAATGTTCAATAAGACACGATAATCATAGTTCTGTTTGTGATACGATTTAACTATCAGTTACTTATTATTTTGCGTCTTTCGGTCTCTTAGCGCCGTATTTAGAACGCGCCTGACGTCTCTTCGCAACACCTGCCGTATCCAGTGTACCACGGATGATGTGGTATCTTGTACCAGGCAGGTCCTTAACTCTTCCTCCACGGATCATAACAACGCTATGCTCCTGAAGGTTGTGTCCCTCGCCCGGGATGTAGCTTGTTACTTCGATTCCGTTAGAAAGACGAACTCTGGCGATCTTTCTCAGAGCTGAGTTAGGCTTCTTCGGTGTAGCAGTCTTAACAGCTGTGCAGACACCTCTCTTCTGCGGTGAAGATGTGTTTGTCGCACGTTTTCTCAGAGAGTTGTATCCTTTCTGAAGTGCCGGTGCTGTAGACTTTTTCTCAGAAGTCTGACGTCCTTTTCTAACTAACTGGTTAAATGTTGGCATTCCTTTTCACCTCCTATGAATTATTCGTTGTCTCACGGCTCATGCCGCAAGTGGCTGCGGATAATTTTGTCATTATCCATTTTGAGCGCACAAAAAGAACGATGCCTTTCTATGCACGCTAAATTAGTTTATTACGTTTATTTTGGAAAGTCAAGGGATTTTATGATAAAAAACCAGCTCCCGCCGAAAATATTCTGCCAGGGAACTGGTCTTTCTGTAATTTTTACGCCATTATGCTTTTTATTCATCAAACAGGGGCGTGGAGAAATACCTCTCTGCAGTGTCCGGCAGCATGGTGACTACAGTCCTGCCTTCTCCAAGCTTCCTTGCCAGCTTCAGCGCTGCCGCTACATTTGTCCCGGATGAGATCCCGCACATGATCCCTTCTTTGGACGCCAGCTCACGGGAAGTCTGTATCGCCTCTTCATCCGTCACAATGCAGATGTCATCGTAAATATCCCTGTTCAATATCGCCGGGATCACGCCGTCCCCTATCCCCATCTGGAGATGTGTTCCTATGGATCCCCCGGACAGGATCGCCGCATGTTCCGGCTCAACCGCCCAGATCACTATGTCAGGATTCTTCTCTCTGAGCACTTCCCCGATACCGGTGATGGTTCCTCCGGTGCCGATCCCTGAGCAGAATCCGTCGATGGGACAGTCTGCCTGCTCCAGGATCTCAGCCGCAGTCCGGGATCTGTGCACTGCCGGGTTCGCCGGATTCTCAAACTGCTGGGGCACAAATACCCTTGGATCTTCTTCAGCCATCTTTAAAGCGGTATTCAGACATTCCTCGATACATGCGCCGATATTTCCCGCGTCATGGATCAGGATCACTTCCGCGCCGTAATGCCGTACCAGTTTCCTCCGCTCCTCACTGACAGAATCCGGCATAATGATCTTTGTCTGGTATCCCCGTACAGCTCCGACCAGCGCCAGACCGATCCCCTGGTTTCCGCTGGTCGGCTCTACAATGATGGTATCCTTATTGATCAGCCCTTTTTCTTCCGCATCACGGATCATATTGTATGCGGTTCTGGTTTTTATGGAACCGCCTACGTTCAGCCCCTCAAATTTAACAAGGATCTGCGCGCTCCCCTTTTCCACCATTCGTTCCAGACGGATCAGCGGCGTATTCCCCATTGCTTCAAGAATATTTTTATAGATCACTCTCGGTCCCTTGCCTTTCTGAAAATCTTTTCGCTGATTACCTTATTATATTACGACAGGCGTAATCCCTCAACTGATTTTCCGCAAAAACTTCATGGGAATATCTCCGAAATATGCCGCCCCACAGCAAAAGTCCCCTGAAGCCTCGCGGCGGCAGGGAACTTTTTTATTATTTTTTCCGCTTCCGGTGATTTTCTTTTAGTATGCTCTTCCCCAGTATACCATGTGCTTCGCCGGCTTGCCGCAGCACACGCACACATCAGAGAGCTGTTCCTCTTCCATAGGGATACATCTGGAAGTTACGCCGCCGGTCTGAGCTTTGATCTCATCCTCGCACGCTTCCTCTCCGCACCACATTGCCCTGACAAATCCTTTTTTGTTCTGGACAGCGTCTTTCATCTCATCCATAGTCGTCGCAGAGCTGATGTGATCGTCCAGGAATGCCTTTGCCTTTGCATACAGGTCTTTCTGGATCGTCTCAAGGATCTCGCCCAGCTTTGCAGTGATCTCATCGATCGCCACCACGATCTTCTCTCTCGTATCGCGGCGCACCACTACGACCTGTCCGTTTTCGATATCCTTCGGACCGATCTCGATACGAGCCGGGATACCGAGCATCTCCTGCTCGCTGAACTTCCAGCCCGGGCTCTTCTCGGAATCATCGATCTTCGCACGGTAACCTGCTGCCTTCAATGCGTCAAGCAGTTCATTTGCTTTGTCAAGCACACCTTCTTTGTGCTGCGCGATCGGGATGACTCTCACCTGTACCGGCGCGATCCTCGGCGGAAGGACCAGACCGCTGTCGTCTCCGTGCACCATGATGATCGCCCCGATGATCCTTGTGGATAAGCCCCAGGAGGTCTCATAGACACTGTGCAGCTCATTGTTCTTATCTGCATATTTAATATTGAACGCATCCGGGAACGCATTTCCGAAGAAGTGGCTTGTCGCAGACTGGAGCGCCTGTCCGTCATGCATCAGCGCTTCTATGGTGTAAGTGTCCTGAGCTCCCGCAAACTTCTCGCTCTCGGTTTTTCTTCCCGCAACGACCGGGATCGCCAGGTCTTCCTCAACAAAGCTCTTATACACTTCCCACATCAGCTTTGTGCGCTCTTCCGCCTCTTCATATGTGGCGTGGATCGTATGTCCTTCCTGCCACAGGAACTCTCTGGAACGCAGGAACGGCCTTGTGGTCTTCTCCCAGCGGAGCACTGAACACCACTGATTCCATACCTTCGGCAGGTCACGGTAAGACTGCACAGTCTTGCTCCACACATCACAGAACAGAGTCTCAGATGTCGGACGGATACAGAACCTCTCCTGAAGCTGCTCCATACCTCCGTGTGTTACCCATGCCACTTCCGGCGCAAAACCTTCGATATGATCCTTTTCCTTCTGGAGCAGGCTCTCCGGGATCAGCACGGGGAGATAGACATTCTCCACACCTGTATCCTTAAAACGCTTGTCCAGATCCGCCTGGATATTCTCCCACAGCGCATAACCGTTGGGCAGGTAGTTCAGGCATCCCTTTACGCCTGAATAATCACACAGCTTTGCCTCACGCACAACGTCTGTATACCACTGTGCGAAGTCCTCATCTCTGGAAGTGATCGACTGTACCAGTTTCTTTTCCTTTGCCATTTTCTCTTCTCCTTTTTTGATACAATATTAGTGAAAATGCGTTTTATCTCCATGTGGCAGCTCGAATTCACTGTCTCATCCCAAATCCGCATGCGGCAGTTCGAATCCGCTGCTTTGCAGTTCCTTCTCGCTGTATGGCGTCCGCCATATGCCAGCTGATATGGATTCAGAAATCTGCAGGTACGCCTGCATTTCTGAATCCATATCAGCTGCCGCATGCTCAGACTTGTAAAACAAAACGCCGGGACATCTCAGTCCCTGTAAAACAAGGGACCGGATCTCCCGGCGGTACCACCCTAATTAACTGCGCCTTGCACTGATTCATAGAAATAGAATCCGCCTTCTGCGCGGTTCGCTCTTTTGCCCTTAACGCAGGCTCTACGCCGCACTTTCATGCAGAAGCTCCCGGGCCGGTTCTATATGTTCCTGCACAAGGCTCGCACCATCCGCCTTCTCTCTGAGGCATTCCTTCATATATACTGATCCCGTTCATCACTGTCCGTAACTGTGATTTTAGCGAATTAATGCCGCGTTGTCAATCCGAAAAATTTTTTCGATGCAGTCCACCTCTTCTCTATCTCCAACTACTTCTCCCTATCAGCCCGTATCATATCCATCAACACATTCATCTGCAAGATTTGATAATTTTCGTTGATCTTATGTACCAGATACTCACACATGCCCTCACCGAATTCCGTTTCCGTCTTCAGATCTCTTTTCATCGCCTCCGGCGACAAATGCTGCATAATATAATATCCAATCAAACCATCCAGCACCCGGGCTGTATTATAAAAAGAATCCAGAGTCGCAAATCCCAATTCATCATAGGCATTCGCAAATTGCCGATCAAAATATACGATTGCATTGTCAAACAGATAATCAACGACTTTCTTTGCCTTTTTTTCATCACTGCTCTGTATTTTTCTCAGTTCAGAAACCTCAAAGAAAATTTCCAGCGAACTTATAACATCCTCAAGCAGCCACGAACTGTCATCTGCCATATATGTTTTAAAAACGCTTTTCGCCTGTTTTGCATCTTTCTTATAAGCTTCCCTTGCTGCAGAAAAAAGTTCATTAAAAGCACTGACCAGTTCTTTGTTTTCGGGCGGTGTATCTTTCTTTTGTTCTTCCCGCACTGTCTGCGCCCAGTTATCATCAATTTCTTTCAGTTGTTCAAATTTTTCTATCAATAAATTCATAGGCACTCTCCCGCATCACTAAGCATCCTCATAAACCCTTTTTCAGCCGCCCACTTCTTATCCAATCCGTCAAGGTTAGTTTTCAGTCTGTAATTCACGTACGAAGGAAACGTCTCTTCCTGTTCTTTTTCTCTTGTAATCTTCCAGGCAGCAACGCTGAAACTGTCCGGATCAATATCCCACTCTTTATCGATATCCGGCCGAACTTGCTTTAAATATTTACGTCCGGCATTAGTCAGATTATAGAAACAACACCTGCCACTTTCAATTTTTTCAACGCACTCTGCATCCCTTAATACATTGAGCAGATCACTGAGTGTACTTCCCGCGATTCCCAGACTGTCTTTCAGTTCTTTATGCTGAACATGCGCGTGTCTGTACAGGTAAACCAAAACTCTTCTTGCCTTTTCATACCGTTTTTCAATCAATATTATCTGATCTGCGAATTCTCTTTTTTGTTCTTCAGCCTGCACAAGTTTATTAAACACATTATATGTCTGAACCAGCTTAGCGGATATTACGATTGACTGATCACCATAGTTTCTCAGTTCATTTGTCAATGTTTTTCTCAAACTGCGCTGTTCCTGAAGCAATCGGTTTATCTCTCCAAAGTCACGCTCAAAATATGCTTGAAAATATGTATTTGTACTTTCCATCAATAGTTTTTGTAAAATATCCAGCATAACATTGCTTATTGCCGCACTACCGTTTTTTATGCTTTTTTCTAATTCTGCGATAATAAACTTTCTTTCTTCTTTCATGAGCCTCCCGCCTTTTTATTATTTTAATGGAATCTCAGCATAATAAATGCAATTTTTGCAATTTTCTCTGCCACATTTTGTTTTCCCCTTGAAAATCTGCTTAAATGATTTAGGATCAAGCGGCTCACACTGCTTACTCAATGTAGTAATTACACCTATAATCTCAAAATTTCTATCTTTTGCTGTCTCATGTGCCGCTGAACAGGTATTACACCAGACTAAATTACAGCTCTGCTTAAAAAACGCTTCCGCCAAAGTTTCAAAATGAAAACTTCCGGTCGAAAAAGAAGGCGTACATACAAGTGTCGGACGTATATTTTTCATGATCCTCTCTTGATTTTCTTCGTCGAGATAATCATAACAGATAACTATACATATCCTCCCCAGTCCTTCCACATGTATGATATTCAAAATATTGTTTTTATCCCTGTCGCGGTTGATGTCCTCATACACCGGGCCACCTGCTGTATCATATTTATAATCACAGCGCTTATGCTGCTCAAACAGGACTTCTTCTCCATTCAAAATTATATAACTCTTATTTGTATTGGCCAGATCGTTTTCTGTCTTCTCCCAAACAGACGGAAAAACAATCAGGGCCGGAACATCTGTTTCCCGATCACTTTCCAATGCTTCCCTCACCTTACGCAACATTTCCTTTGTCCCCAGCATTTCAGGAAACACAAGAATATCAGTCTCCTGCGCTCCGGCAATATGAATATTTTCAATCACCTGCTTTGTGATCAGCGCTTCCCCAAGAATCCTTTCCACACGGAACATCTTTTGCGCGATCCCTGTCCTCCCGTTGATCCCATCATAAGGAGCACTGAATTCAACCGTCCTTTCCCTGGTTATGGGCGAAACTGCGATTTTCAGGCTTCTTTTTTCGGTTCTCATGACAGCCCGCCAATCCAATATGTAATTTTTAAGCCGCATCCCATCCAGTCTGTTCTGATCTATGTAGTAAAAATTGTGAAGAAATCCATTCAGACCTTTTCCCGGCTGCCGCATTTCCCAGCTGCATTTCGCTTTTTTCAAAATTATGATATGGGTATCATGAAAATTAGAATTCAGAGCATCACATATCTCAACATCATCCTCAAATCCAATCATCTGATTATAGCAATCTTCAATCCCCCGGTCCATATAATAAAGAAGCAGGTGTAGCATCGCAGCGTCATCTCTGGCAAGCACTTGCGATACAGCCGAAGAAAAGTCCTCACCAATATCACTTATCATAAGGCTTCCTGCTGTTCTGTTGTCCCTGATCAATTTGGGGAAAAGACTAATTAAGTCAAAATAAATCTGATTATTTCTATCACTTAACAAACTTACGAAATCTTTTTCATGCAATATTTCTTTATCTTCGATTCGCCGAATCATTGCTGCCATCTGGTCAAAATACCTTACCAGCTGTTTTATCATGGGTGCCCCTTTCTGTGCCCTTATTATATCATTTAGGTCATAACTATTCAACATAATCATTCGGAATTATTCGGCAACATGATATAAAAAAGGACAAACTTCCCCTGCATATCTCCGAGAAAGTTTGCCACCACATGATCATACTAACATATTCTAAGAAAATGCTCAAGAATATATAATCTTTATCCCTGTATCTGCAACAGCTTGTTTTTAAGCTCTGTCTCCATATTTTTCAGTTCTGTCTCGGCTGCCGCTCTCTTTTCCCTTCCCTCTCTCTGGATATTCATCACCTCGTCCAGAGTCGAGATCAGAGACTCATTTGTCGCTTTCAGCGTCTCAATATCCACGATCCCCCTCTCGGACGCCTTCGCCGTCTCCACAGTAGCCATTTTAAGCTTCTCCGCATTCTTTTTCAGCAGTTCATTCGTCATATCTGTCACCTGGCGCTGAGCCTCTACTGCCTGTGCGGAATGTTCCACACCAAGCGCAAGTACCATCTGGCTCTTCCACAGCGGAATCGTATTCACGATTGTTGACTGGATCTTCTCAACCATCTGCGTGTCATTATTCTGCACAAGGCGGATCTGCGGGGCGGTCTGGATGGAGATCATCCTGGTCAGCTCCAGGTCGTGGATCTTCTTCTCAAAACGCAGGCACATAGACTCCAGATCCCGGGCAGCCTGGGCGTCCTCCGGCAGACCGGACGCCTGGGCTTTCTGAGTGAGCTGCGCAAGCTGTGTGTTCCTCACTTCCGCCAGTTTCTTCTTACCCGCTAATATATACATGGAAAGTTCTTTAAAATATGTCAGATTCAGCTCGTACATCTTGTCCAGCAGCGCCGTATCCTTCATAAGCTGTACCTGATGTTTTTCCAGCACTTTGACGATCTCATTCACATTAGCCTCTGCTTTCGCATACTTTGCTTTCATAGACTCAATCTTGTTTGACGCTTTCTTAAAAATGCCGAAAAATCCTTTTTCTTCTTCGTCGTCAAAACTCTTGAGCTCTGTCACAACTCCGGAAAGCAGTTCTCCCACTTCGCCCAGATCCTTGGACCTTACATTTTCAAGGGCAGACTCTGAAAAATCCGCCATCTTCTTCTGCGTTCCCGCCCCGTACTGGAGCACCAGAGCTGAATTTGTAAGGTCTATCTGCTGCGCGAACGAATCCACCATCCTGCGCTCTTCCTCTGTCAGCACGCTGTCATCCAGTGCCGGCTCCTCCTGCTGCACCACAGGCGGCTTTTTCTGCTCCTGCGCCTGGAACGGGTCCAGTGTCAACGTCGGTGTTGTGCTCATGTCCTGAAACTCATTTCCCATCTGTCTCTCCTCCATCTATCTTCTTTTTTTACGATATCATCTATTAAAAACCACTGATGTGCCTATTGTCTGCCCCAAGTCTTCAGCCCGTCCTCTGTCAGCCCTTCCTGAGCAAGCATTGTATTCAGGACGGAAATATCAGATGACAGGTCCCATGCTGTATCCTGGAACAGCTCGTCCAGCAGCTTTTCAAACGCCATATTCAGCGTATCCAGAGTTTTCTCGATCTCCTGTTTAGATGAAATGATATTCTCTCCCTGCACAGGCTGCGCGTCCAGTTCCTCATACGCTTCCAAAAGCTTGATCGTAGTAGGGAGATAGTATTCCATCAGCTTCCGTATATCATCCACGGTATCCGGCTTCTGCTCCACCCGGTCAAAGATCCGGTCCACCAGCGTCTCCATCCTGGAAATCTTTGCCGAAATCTCCTCGCCCGGTATGGCATCATTTGCTTCTCGGATCTTTCTCACGTATTCATCGCCCGCCTCGATGATCTTCTGAACTTCAGGGGAGAGCCTGGAATATTCCTGCTCCCTCTTCTGCGCGGCGGCTTCCCTCTCTGCCTTTTCCCTGCGTGTGCGCTCCATCAGCTCCATATACTGGCGGTACGCCCCATCACTGACCATAAGACAGGATTCCTGTTCATCCAGATGCCCCTGGCAGAACCATCCCTTTCCGATCATCTTCTTCAGATCTTTTACTACATTTTTCACCGGACGCCCGGTCTTCTGCGACAACTCTTTGATATCACAGTATTCCCGATTCCCGATGAGTCCCACATATTTACGAAAACGGCTGACACTGCCCGCCATTCTTGTCCCGGACACTGCCATCACCAGGAAAACAACAGTAAACAGGGCGAATGCCCCCGCTCCGATCCGAAGCAGCAGTTCCCACCCCGCTGCCAGGGCGCTGATACAAAGAAGCAGCAAAAAAATCAGAGATGCCGCGCCGAACACATACCCTGTTACCGCCAGAAAAATCCCTCCGATTTTCACGGAAGTCCCTTTCAGGAACAATGGACGCTGCTTTGTCTGCGCTGATGGGGCATACGCCCGCCCGCCCTGTCCCGTATGGTTCTGGAACTGCCTGTTTCCTGACGAATCCTGCCGATTTTCATTAGATTGGTCTCTGCTGTTTGGAGCAGCCGAAGCAGCCTCTCGGTACCATCCGCCATTTTTCAAGCTTTTGGACACATTGTCCATAGCTCGCCCCACTGTATCTGAAACTGTCTGATTTAATCTGCGGAAATCTCTGGAATCAACCGCATCCTGTATTGTCCTGCGTATCTCATCTCCGAACCGCTCCCAGTCATTATTTATCATACTTAGCCTCCCTGAAAACACTTGACCGCCAAATGCTTTTATATCATAATCAGTTTAGCCAGTAGACTATGAAAAGTCAAGAAACGGCACGCTAAATAACTCTGAAAACTGCTCATAATATAAGGAGGACTTTATGAGACGCGATATTCACTCCCTTATTATATATGAAGATCCACATATCATTGTCTGCCACAAACCTGCAGGCGTCCCCACCCAGAGCGCCCGCATCAGCACCCCTGATATGGAAAGCATGCTGAGAAACTATTTATGCGGCGGATATCTGGCAGTCATCCACCGTCTTGATCAACCGGTGGAAGGTCTCCTTGTTTTTGCCAAGAGCCCAAAAGCAGCCAAAGAATTAAACCGCCAGCTTACCACCTCCGGTTTCGGGAAATATTACCGCGCTATCATCGCTGGTATCCCCGAGCCGTCTGAAGGTACACTGGAGGATTATCTGGTGAAGGATGCCCGCTCCAATACAGCCCGCATCTGCACAAAAAATACACCCGGCGCAAAAGCTGCCAGGCTTCATTACAAGATTGAAAAAATATACCGGGATACTTCCCCTGTCACATCTCTTGTGGAGATCCGTCTTGACACCGGCCGGCATCACCAGATACGGGTACAGATGGCGCACCTGGGGTGTCCCCTTGTAGGCGACCGGAAATACGGCGCTGTCTATCCCGATCCCGGTCACACAGCCCCGGCAGAAAACATAAGCCAGGCTCATGAAGGGAATACAGGGCCTCTAAGGCTTTGTGCATACCGGCTGGAATTCAAGCATCCCGTAAGCGGGGAACAGAAGACATTCCTGCTGCCTGAAAATTTGTGGTAAATCTGGATTTGTCGGGGAGCCTGGGATTGAGTATAGGCTTCGAAAATCACAGCCCCATTTAAACCGTTTTTCGCGGCAAACGGGGACGCGGCATCCCTGCCGCATCCCCGTTCGCTGCAAATACGTCCCGAAACCTCGTGTGTTTATCGGAC
The DNA here is from genome assembly GCA_944377705.1 of uncultured Mediterraneibacter sp. Lineage (GTDB taxonomy): Bacteria > Bacillota > Clostridia > Lachnospirales > Lachnospiraceae > Mediterraneibacter. The sequence goes on from CALWFS010000001.1 coordinate 10,502, forward strand.
GCTTTGTTCATCACCTGTTCCCGCACACAAATCCAGATTTACATTTCATCTGCTACTGCTTCGTCCTCTTCCTCCATTGCTTCCTCATATCTGTTCAGGATGATTGTCTGAATCCGCTCCCTTGTCCCTGAATTGATGGGATGAGCGATATCACGATACTCGCCGTCCAGCGATTTCTTACTGGGCATAGCGATGAACATTCCTTTTTCTCCCTCTATAACTTTAATGTCATGAACTACAAATTCATCATCGATCGTGATCGATACAACCGCCTTTAATTTTCCCTCTTTTGCTACTTTACGTACTCGTACATCTGTGATCTGCATACCCTCAGTTCTCCTTTCTCATGTGCATCTTCCGCAGGCAGTCAGAGCATCCTCTGTGCCGCCTGCCTCGGCTTACCTTATCCCCCGTAAGTCTATAAAGCATATCTTTCATTTTTTTCTACTACTACTTTGACACCATTTTCTCCGACATGCCTTGTGTTCGCCCTGATCGTGTCACGACTCTCGACAATACAGTTCTCAATATACGTATTGTCACCCAGGTACACGTCGTTGAGGATGATGGAATTTTTGATCACACAGTTATTTCCGACAAAGACTTTCTTGAAAATCACGGAATTTTCTATTGTTCCGTTGATGATACTCCCGCTGCCCACCAGGCTGTTCTTCACGACTGCGCCTGGATTGTATTTTGCAGGCGGCTGGTCGCTCACCTTGGAGTAAACTGCCGGGAGCTCCCTGAAGAAATAGTTTCTCACATCCGGTTTCAGGAAGTCCATATTCGTCTGATAATATGCGTCCACGGTTGAAATGTTGCTCCAATAGCTGTTTATTTTGTATCCGTATATCTTCTTCAGGTTCTTATAACGGATCAGGACATCATTTACAAAATCATGCCTCTCCTCCTCCGCACAGTGCTCGATCAGGTCAATGAGCTGCCTCCTGCGGATTACATAGATTCCTGTGGACACGGTCTGGGAGTGCGCCACCATGGGTTTTTCTTCGAATTCCTCAATCCGGCAGCTCTCATTCATGCGGATGGTTCCGAATCTGGTCGCGTCTTCATCCGGTCCCAGCTCCTTACACACCACCGTGATATCCGCTTTTTTGGCGATATGGTATTCCAGCACCTTATTATAATCCAGCTTGTACACCGCGTCGCCGGAGGTAATGATCACATATGGTTCATGGCACTTTCTCAGGAAGTCAAGATTCTGATAGATGGCGTCTGCCGTGCCTCTGTACCAGTACCCGTTATCAACAGTGATCGTAGGTGTAAATACGAACAGACCTCCCTGCTTCCTTCCGAAATCCCACCACTTGGAAGAGTTCAGATGCTCATTAAGAGACCTTGCATTATACTGTGTCAGCACCGCGACTTTCTGAATATGAGAATTCGTCATATTGCTCAGCGCAAAATCAATCGCCCGGTAACTTCCCGCTATAGGCATCGCAGCCACAGCCCGCTTCGCAGTCAGCTCGTGCATCTTCCGGTTATTTCCGCCTGCCAGGATAATTCCTACCGCTCTCATACTCTGTCACCTGCCTTTATCAATGTCTCTCCGCTCTCCAGCACACCGTTATCGTAATCCTCGATGGAGGTCACTCCGCTTATCGCGGTGTTCTTCCCGATCTGGACCCCCGGCGGGATCACCGAATTTTCTCCGATGGTTGCCAGCCCGCCGCTGTAAATATTCGGTTTCATCTTGTTCGGCACTTCACTTCCGATACCGATCACAGCGCCATTTCCAACCACTGTATCTTCTGCAATGATCGCTTTCTCGATCACACAGTTTTCTCCGATATTCACTCCCTGCATGATAATGGAGTCGCGCACCACGCTTCCCTTACCGATTGTGACGCCGCTGCCCAGCACGGAGCTGTGCACTTCCCCATAGATCTCGGATCCGTTACTGATGATGCAGCGGTCTACAACACCCTGATCTGAGATATACTGTGGCGGGATGCTCGCGCTGTTCGTATATATTTTCCAGAATTCTTCATACAGATTAAACTCCGGAATAATATCGATCAGCTCCATATTGGCTTCCCAGTAAGAACTGAGCGTTCCCACATCTTTCCAATAGCCATTGTATTCGTAGGCAAAAAGCCTGTCCCCTTTTCCGTGACAGTAAGGAATGATATGTTTTCCGAAATCACAGTTCGGCTGGTCTTTCAGCTTGATCAGCGCATCCCTGAGCACCGGCCAGCTGAAGATGTAAATCCCCATGGAAGCCAGGTTGCTGCTCGGCTTTTCCGGCTTCTCCTCGAATTCTTTAATCCGGTTCTCGCTGTCTGTCACAACGATTCCAAACCGGCTCGCCTCCTCGATCGGCACGGGCATTGCCGCGATAGTAACATCCGCTTTGTTTGCCTTATGAAAATCGAGCATGACCTCGTAATCCATCTTATAAATATGATCCCCTGAAAGGATCAGAACATAATCCGGATTGTATGTCTCCATATAGTTCAGATTCTGATAGATCGCATTCGCCGTGCCTGTGTACCACTCGCTGTTCGAGCTCTTTTCATAGGGCGGCAGGATAGATACTCCTCCGACGTTTCTGTCCAGATCCCACGGGATACCAATCCCGATATGCGTGTTCAGGCGCAGCGGCTGATACTGCGTCAGCACGCCCACAGTGTCGATTCCCGAATTGATACAGTTACTCAGCGGGAAATCAATGATCCGATACTTGCCGCCAAATGCAACGGCAGGCTTAGCAACCTTTGCTGTAAGGACCCCCAGTCGACTGCCCTGTCCACCCGCCAGCAGCATGGCAATCATTTCCTTTTTGAACATTGCGTCACCTCATTTCTAGTTAGATGTATTCATTATACCATATATTTCTTTTTATCCAATAATAATTTACAATTTTTTCTTATTTTTTTTAAACTTTTTATTGATTTTACACAAAAAGAACCGCTTTTAATTTTTATCATATATAGTATAATATAAAAGACTGAGATAAATTATGACTAAAAAATCAAAATTTAGAAAATAAAGAGAAGAGGAATCCACATGTACAGAATTGATTTTAATCATCCGATGCACATCCATTTTATCGGGATCGGAGGCATCAGCATGAGCGGTCTTGCTGAGATCCTGCTTAAAGAGGGATTCACAGTATCCGGCTCTGACACAAAGGAGTCCCCGCTTACAAAAAGGCTGGAATCTGAGGGCGCTCATATCATTTATGGTCAGAGGGCGGAGAACATCACACCCGGCATCGGCTGCGTTGTCTATACCGCGGCAATCCACCGCGGCAATCCGGAGCTGATCGAGGCTGTTGCCCGGAAGATTCCCATGCTGACACGCGCGGAACTCCTGGGACAGCTCATGAAAAATTACGACACTCCCATCGCAGTGTCCGGCACTCACGGAAAGACAACCACAACTTCCATGATTTCCCATATCCTTCTCGATGCAGATATGGACCCGACCATTTCCGTGGGAGGTATCCTGAAAGCAATCGGAGGGAATATCCGGGTAGGAAGCTCCGGTACTTTCATTACAGAAGCGTGCGAATACACCAACAGCTTCCTTCACTTTTTCCCAAAGATCAGCGTGATCTTAAATATAGAAGAAGACCATCTGGATTTCTTTAAGGATCTTGAAGATATCCGCCATTCCTTCCATCAGTTTGCGGCCCTCCTCCCGGACGACGGCACTCTTGTCATTAATGGAGATATTAAAGATTATCCTGAAATATACAGCGGGCTTTCGTGCAATGTGGTGACTTATGGTTCCTCCAGCGATTTTGATTACAGTGCGGACAATATTACCTACGATGAAAACGGACACGTTTCCTTTGACCTGATTCTCCACGGGGAAAAGACGGATCATATCCGGCTCTCCGTAACAGGAGACCACAATGTGTCCAACGCGCTCTCCGCCATCGCTGTCGCAGATCTCCTGGACATCCCGATGGAAATCACGAAGAAGGGGCTTCTTTCCTTTACAGGAACAGACCGGCGCTTTGAGTACAAAGGCGAGTTTAACGGCGTGACCGTAGTGGATGACTACGCGCACCATCCCACAGAAATCGAAGCCACCCTTAAAGCGGCTCAACATTCTCCACACAACAATGTATGGTGTGTGTTCCAGCCCCATACTTACACCCGCACAAAGGCATTTTTCCATGAGTTTGCCGAAGCGCTCTCCCATGCGGATCACCTGATCCTTGCTGATATCTATGCGGCGAGGGAGACAGACACGCTTGGAATTTCTTCCGCTGATCTTGCGAAAGAGACAGAAAAACTCGGTACGGACACTCATTATTTCCCGAGTTTTGGAGAGATCGAGGCATTTTTAAAAGAGAACTGCCGTCCCGGCGACCTGCTCATCACAATGGGCGCAGGCGATGTAGTGTCAGTGGGAGAAGACCTGCTCCGCTAGGTCTGCGGGAGTTATCCACACTTTCTACACATAGTTATCTACAAAAAAACGGGAGTTTCCCACGAAAAAATACTTTTAGCCCGGGTGATAAAATGATATATTATTCATAACAGCAGAAAATGCCGAAGATGTGTTTTCTGGAAGTAAAAGGGGAAAGCGGAACATAACAGGTCCGCTTTCCATTTTACACTTTACGAATTTTATATTTTACTAAAGCGAATGAAGAAAGCGGGACGGGATATTATGAAGACATTGACACTAAAAAACAAATTTCAGACAAATGCGACTCTGCTGCCGAATGATTTTATCGATAACTATATGATCGATGCAAACGGCGAGTTTGTGAAGGTATATCTTTTCCTTCTGAGACACCTGGACGATCCGTGTTTGTCCCTGACACTTACAGCGATTGCAGACTGTCTGAACAATACGGAGGCAGATATTCTGCGCGCCTTCCGATACTGGGAAAAAAAGGGACTCCTGCGCGCAGAGCGGGATTCGGATGGTAAGATCACTGCACTTGAGCTCCAGAAGATGTCACTGTCAGGAGGTGATCCCGCCGGATCACCACAGACAGATCTGCCTTCCCGGGCAGAACAGCCCGTCTGCGCGTCTTCCCCGTCAAGAACTGAGAAAGCTGTGCCTATCGACAGCCTCCGCGCCCAGAAAGAGATCAAATCTCTCCTGTTTATCGCAGAACAGTATTTGGGCAAAACACTGACGCATACAGAAATGGAAACGATCACTTATTTTTATGATACACTCCATATGTCAGCAGACCTGATCGAATATCTGATCGAGTCCTGCGTGGAAAACGGTCACAAGAGCATGCATTATATCCGCAAGGTCGCTTTCTCATGGGTGGAGGAAGGCATTGAGACCGTTTCCCAGGCAAAAGAACAGTCCGCTCTCTATAATAAGAGCTGTTACACTGTGCTCAACGCGTTTGGGATCAAGAACCGCGGGCCGGCATCCTCAGAACTTACATATATCAGGAAATGGGCAGAGGAATACGCTTTCTCCACGGATATCATAGCGGAGGCATGCAGGCGCACGATCACCGCCACCCATCAGCCCAGCTTTGAATATGCGGACTCCATCCTGACAAAATGGCACGAAAAAAATATCCGCCATCTGAAGGATATAGCTCCTTTGGACGAGGAATACCAGAAAGAGCGCACCGCGGGCAGGACTGCTTCAAGACCCAGGGCTTCCACAAGGAACCTGAACAACTTTGAGCGGCGCAGCTATGATATGGAGTCCCTTGAGGAGCAGTTATTGAACAGTAATTAGAAGGAGTCTTCCAATGGCACTGAAAAATTCACAATACTATGCGATCATGCGGGAGTACGAGCAGCGGCAGCTTAAGAACCATGATATCCAGACTGCCCGCTACGAGGAAGTATACAAAAAGCTTCCCGAGTTCAAATCCCTGGATGAATCCATATCCATCCTTTCCGTCCAGTACGGGAAAAAATTACTCAACGGGGACAGCCACGCGCTGGATTCCCTGAGGGAAGAGCTGGAGATCCTGCGCAGCAGCAAAAAGGATCTTCTTGTCTCCGCCGGCTTCCCGGAGGACTATCTGGAACCGGTCTACGACTGTCCGGACTGCAGGGACACCGGGTATATCGGGAACCAGAAATGCCACTGTTTCAAAAAGGCTGTCATCAGACTTTTATACGAGCAGTCCAATATACGGGAATTCCCCTCCGAGGCGGCTTTTGAGAATTTCCGTCTTGATTTTTATTCCCCGTCCCTTTATGATAAAACAACCGGGAGGAGCGCCCGCGCTATGATGGAGGACACGCTCAGGATCTGCCACCGCTTTATCGATACTTTCGGGAAGGAGTTCCAAAATCTCTTTTTTTACGGCAGCGTTGGCGTAGGAAAGACCTATCTTTCCACCTGCATTGCCCGCGAGATCATGAACAGAGAATTTTCTGTGCTCTACTTCTCAGCGCCCCAGCTTTTCAGCGCGCTCTCACAGTCGAAGTTCGACCGGGCTGATGTGGACGCAAAAAATATAAACGACTTCATCTTCAACTGTGATCTCCTGATCATTGACGATCTGGGGAGTGAATATACAAATGCCTTTATTGCCGCACAGTTTTTCTCCTGCATCAATGAAAGGCTTTTACACAGAAAATCAACGATCATCTCAACAAACCTGTCACTGGAATCCATCGCGGATCTCTACACAGAACGTTCCTTTTCCAGGATCACCAGCAGCTATACATTGTTGAAGATCATCGGTGATGATATACGCATCAAGAAAAAGTTAAAAAACAGGGAGGAACATTGATGTTACGCCGAACAGAACGAATCTTAGAAAATATTCCGGTAGGAAGCCTCGGGCTTATTTCTCTTACAGGCTGTGAAGAACTTGGGAAAAAAGTAGATGATTATCTGGTGCAATGGCGGCATGAAAGCGCAGATGATTATCGTGACGACATTGCTTTTTCCGGATATGAAAAGGATACCTTTCTCATCGACGCGCGCGTGCCGCGCTTTGGCTCCGGCGAGGCAAAAGGAATACTGGGCGAGTCCGTCAGGGGAAAAGATCTGTACCTGATGGTGGATGTGTGCAATTACAGCGTTACCTATTCCCTCACGGGCAAGACAAATCACATGTCACCGGATGACCATTTCCAGAATTTAAAGAGAGTTATCGCGGCCGTCGGCGGTAAAGGCAGACGCCTCAATGTCATCATGCCGTTCCTGTATGAAAGCCGACAGCACAAAAGAAGCTCCCGCGAGTCTCTGGACTGCGCTCTTGCGCTCCAGGAGCTCGTCCGCATGGGTGTAGAGAATATCATCACCTTTGACGCCCATGATCCAAGAGTCCAGAATGCCATTCCGTTAAGCGGATTCGAGACAGTCTCCCCGACGTATCAGTTTATCAAAGGACTGCTCCGCACCGTGAAAGATCTTAAGATCGACAGCGACCATATGATGGCGATCAGCCCGGACGAAGGCGCTACCAACCGCGCCATCTATCTTGCAAACGTGCTCGGCCTCGACATGGGTATGTTTTACAAGCGCCGCGATTATACCCGGATTGTAAACGGACGCAATCCCATTGTGGCGCATGAGTTCCTGGGCAGCTCTGTGGAAGGCAAGGATGTGATCATTATTGACGATATGATCTCCTCCGGCGACAGCATCCTGGATGTTGCCACAGAATTGAAGCGCAGGAAAGCGAAGCGGATCTATGCGGCAGCTACCTTCGGGCTGTTTACAAACGGTATGGAGAAGTTCGATAAAGCGTATGAGGACGGGATCATAAGCGGCATCCTTACTACGAACCTGATTTATCAGACACCGGAGCTCCTCTCCAAGCCCTATTATATAAACTGTGACATGAGCAAATACATCGCTCTCATCATTGACACGCTGAACCACGATGGGTCCATCAGTTCTATCTTAAGCCCGAATGAACGGATCCAGCACGTTATTCAGAAATATAAAAACGGAGAGCCGGTATAACCGGCTCTTCTTTCCGTTAAATGCACTTTCCCGTCAACCGCGCCCTTTCGCGCCGGGCGGCAATGGGCGGCATATTGTAATCAGTATCCGCGCAGCTGCGGATCGTCACGGACCTTTATGCATATGAAAAAAAAGATCTTAACCGAAACCCTTTTTACTATACTGCTGATGCTTGCAGCTACAGTGATTTCTTTCGCCTTTTTCCAGTTTGGGAATAAAAATATCGCCAATATCACTGTCCTCTACTCTCTCGCGCTCATACTGACCGCGCTGGGAACCACAGGATACTGGTATGGGATCACAGCTTCACTGTACTGTGTAACCGCGGTCAACTATTTTTTCTCCTACCCGTATTTCCACTTTAATTTTTCCCTGGACGGCTATCCCATCACGTTTATCGGAATGCTTGCCATCTCCCTGCTCACCAGCACAACAACGAGCACTCTCAAAAAGCAGAGACAGGCAATGGCCGACAGAGAAAAAGCTCTGGCAGAGGCAGAGCGGGAAAAGCTGCGCGCCAATCTCCTCCGGGCAGTCTCTCACGACCTGCGCACGCCCCTGACCAGCATCATCGGCTCATCCTCGTCTTATCTTGAGAATTATCCTGAACTCTCCGATGAGGAACGCACAGAGCTGATTGCCAATATACGGGACGATTCCCAATGGCTGCTCAACATGGTCGAAAATCTGCTGACAGTTACCCGGATCGATGACAACTCAACAGACAAGGTCAAAAAATCGCCGGAGGTTGTAGAGGAAGTGGTCTCAGAGGCAATACAACGGCTGAAAAAGCGTCTGCCAGATATCCGGATCCGCGTCAGCATGCCAAATGATTTCCTCATGCTGTCCATGGATCCTACTCTGATCGAGCAGGTGCTCATCAATCTCCTGGAAAATGCATTTGTCCACTCCGGGAGCAGCGAGCCCATTGACCTTATCATCCGCAAAATTGAGGGCAATATTATTTTTACCGTGAGGGACTACGGAAACGGAGTGGACGAAGAACAGCTTCCCTATATCTTTGAGGGACAGCGCTCTTCATTCCGAACTGCCGACGGACATAAAGGCATCGGCATCGGTCTGTCCATATGCAAAACCATTATCCGTGCCCACGGCGGCACGATCACAGCATCGAACCACAAAAACGGGGCGGAATTTACCTTTACCCTTCCAAAAGAAAAGGAGAACAACAATGTCTAAATACTCAGTTCTTATCATCGAAGACGAAAAGAATATACAGACCTTTATGGGAAAAGTGCTCAAGCGACACGAATACCGGGTCCTGTACGCAGATACCGGTGCCCTGGGGCTGGAGATCATCCGCTCCCAGTGCCCCGATATCATTCTTTTAGATCTCGGTCTTCCGGACATAAACGGTTTCCACATCATCCGGGAAGTCCGCACATGGACCAGTACTCCCATCATTGTGATCTCTGCGCGCACTGCGGAGCAGGAAAAGGTAACCGCGCTGGATCTGGGCGCCGATGACTATATCACCAAGCCTTTCGGAACCTCAGAACTCCTTGCCCGTATCCGCGCGTCCCTGCGGCACAGCAATCGTCTGCACACAGACAGCCCGCTCTATCTGCGTCCATACCGACACGGAGAAATGACGCTTGATTTCTCCAGGCGTCTGCTCACCATCGGAAGCCAGGTCATCCACCTGACACCCATCGAATACAAAATTGTGGCATACCTCGCCCAAAATTCAGGCAAAGTCATCACCTACGCCACACTTCTGTCCAACGTATGGGGTCCCTATGCGGACAGCGATAACAAGATCCTGCGGGTCAATATGGCGAATATCCGCCGCAAGATTGAAGATGATCCCGCGCAGCCCAAGTATATCTTCACAGAAGTCGGGGTTGGGTACCGGATGGCAGAGGATGAAGAAGAATGAGAAAATGCCACTGTTTTTTGCTTTAATTTGATATTTTCCTGATGTATAATATTTACTATACATACCAAGGAGACGACAATCTATGTACCGGATACTTATTGTGGACGATGAATACGAGATACGCAACGGCCTATGCAAATATTTCCCATGGAATGCTGCTGGTTTTGAGGTTGCGGGACAGGTTGAGAACGGACAGGAAGCGCTGGATTTCCTGAGATCCTGCCAGGTCGATCTGGTTTTATGCGATATTATGATGCCTGTCATGAGCGGCATTGAACTGGCTGAACTGATCCGAAAAGAATTTCCTTCCGTTAAAGTCTGTTTTCTGACAGCACATAAGGATTTTGAATTTGCGCAAAAAGCAGTTTCCCTCAATGTACTGGAATATATTTTAAAGTCTTCCACCTCCACGGAATTATTAACTATCTTTCACAATATCAAGGATCAGCTGGACAGTTTCTCTGTCTCGCAGCATCCTCCTGACAATAATATTTCCCGCGAAACTGACGCCGAACCTGATAATGAGAAAGGCCATCTTACCAGGGATAAGCAGCTTTTACAGGAAATCTGCAGCTATGTACGCGAACATTACGCTACAGCAGACCTTAATTCTGTTGCCGAAAAGATTTACATGTCTCCGAATTATGTAAGCCGGTTGTTCAAAGAACTGACAAATCAGAATTTTTCTGATTATCTGCTTGATGTTAAGATGGAAAATGCTGAGAAAATGCTGAACGACCCCCACAACCGTATCTATGAGGTCAGCGAGGCCCTGGGATACAAATATGTGAAAAATTTTTCACGCGCGTTCCACGATTACTATGGGATCAGTCCCCGCGATTACCGAAAAGGAAAACAGCCTATAAGAAAACAGACAAAGTAAGAGATTATGAAACCCAGAACATTTTTAAAAACTTTTTTACTTATTATTATCGCATTGATTGTTCCACTGCTGCTGTTTTTTATCATCACGATCTCTTTTACCCAGAATCAGATCCGCAGCACTTCGGAAAATGACAACTATGCCTATCTTCAGCAGATTCGCTTCAACACAGACCTGATCCTGAATCAGATCGACCAGTTATCTCTGTCCTATGACCTGAACAGTGAGATCGGTCTGCAGCTTGATCAGTGTCTGCAGCGAAACGGCTCTTCTTATGCCAGCACGCAGGCTTTGAGTATTATTCAGGCATTTGCCTCTTCAGAATCTCTTTCCAGACCATATATACAAAGTGTTTATATTTATTTTGATTATTCAGCAGAACGGTTTTTTTCTTTTACTGAAGGAGTTAAGTCCGTTGATAATACATCAGATGCAGCCTGGATAGATAATTATAAGAAACAGGCCCCGGATATAGATCTGTGGACAGAGATCCGTGAAATACAGCCCTACTCTTTTGCCTCCTCTGTTCCCGTACTCTCTATATATCGGCGCACAGTTTCCCGTCCTGGAGTGATCGTGATGAATCTCTATCCGGAATATATTGAAGATACGTTCTATGAAGAAAATAATTCTGAAAATACGCCTTATATAGCGGTGCTTAATGAGGACGGTGCCATCATGCTGCAAAATGACCACAGTCCATTTGACACACAGGTGGATCTGAGCAGTCTGTGCGAAAAAGATGAGGACTCTTTTTCTGTAGAACTGGACGGAATGCCCTGTTTAGTCAATCGCCTCACATCCGATGAATACAACTGGACCTATCTGGCGATCGTGCCGCAGACAGCATTGTATCATCTGTCTTCACAGATCACACTTATTTTCTATCTCGTTCTGGCCCTCTGTATTTTGCTGGGACTTTTGCTGGCGCTTTTGTTTACCTACCGAAATTACCGCCAGATGAAAAATATCATGAACCTGTTTCAGGCGGCGGAGAGTGGCAGCCCCCTGCCAGCGACGAATTTTGCCTATATGCAGGATGAATATGCGATCCTTACGGACAATCTCATTAAAACATTTATTGAGCAGCGCTATATGAGGCTCGCTGTCTCGGAAAAAATGTTCCACATGAAAATGCTGGAGCTGCAGGCGCTCCAGGCACAGATTAATCCTCATTTTCTTGTAAATACTTTAAAAAACATATATTGGATGTCCTGCTCTCTGACAAATGGCCCTAACAAGGTCAGTGAAATGATCGATGCTTTATCCGGCATTCTGTACTATTCTCTGAGAGCTCCTTTTGAGATTGTTCCCCTGGAAGAAGAGCTGTTGCAGACGCGCAATTATCTGAAGATCCAGATGACCCGATACCCGGATCGGTTTACAGCTGACTTTCAGTATGATGATAATATCCTTCAGGAAAAGACACTTCGGATGATCCTGCAGCCGATTATCGAAAACAGTATCCAGCACGGGATTTTGGCCAAAGAGGGAACAGGACGCATCAAGATCCGCATACGGCGTGAGGGAGATCTTCTTGTATTTACGATTTCTGACAATGGGGCCGGCATGTACCGAGACGCCCTTGAAAAACTGAGAAGACGGCTATATGCCGATACCATACCTGAGCAGGAAATTCGCCATATCGGACTTCTCAATACAGCCAAAAGATTATCGCTGCGGTACAGTACCCGTGCAAAAATTCTGATCAAAAGCAAACACGGATTTGGGACCGTTGTTACCATACAGATTCCGGCACAGCCACCCGAATCCCCTGCTGATCCGGAATCCTCCTGAGTATCCATCAGTCCTGGCCAGGTTTGATGCGCCTTCCCACCTGATGTCCGCTGTCAAATATCCCCTCCATTTCAGCACTCGAAAAATCCGAAAGAGGCAGGCTCACAGGCATTCCCGTTCTCTGGCTTTCATAGATGGCCAGCACAATCTCCAGAGCATTGCGTCCTGCCTCTGCATCTGCGCACGGACGTCTGCCTTCCCGCACAGCCGTTATTACATCTCTGTACAGACGGCTGTGCCCGTTCCCGTAGATATTCTCTGTCTGTTCATCCAGCTTTGACACAGTTTCATCCTCGGTTTTCCGGTCCGCAAATTTCCAACATTCGATCCTCGTCGCTGAAGGTCCCCCGATCTTTACAGTCCCCTTATCTCCACAGACCAGAAGAGTTTCTTCCAGATCACCGGGATACACATTTGTGCTTCCCTCAATCTCAGCCACTGTCCCGTCTGCGAATTCCAGCACCGCCATCCCGATATCTTCCGCCTCGATATATGGATGCTGTCTTCGCCTTATCGCTCCGTATACTTTTGTTACCCTGCTGCCCATAAGCCAGATTAGCAGATCGATCCCATGAATACACTGGTTCATCAGACACCCTCCGTCAGATGACCATTTTCCCCTCCATTGGGCCTGCCTGTAATAAGATGCATCCCGATACCATCGCACGTGCACAGCACCATGGCTCAATGTGCCGAATCTCCCCTCGTCCCTGGCGCGCCGCACTGCCTGTATCGCCGAATTAAAGCGGTTTTGATGACACACAGCTACAGTTATACCTTTTTTTCTGCTCTGCATGATAATCTCTTCTGCGTCCTTAATACTCATCGCTATAGGCTTCTCGATTATAAGATGCACTCCCGCCTGTATACAGTCCAGAGCGATCCGAGCATGTGATCCGCTGTCCGAAGCTACCGCACACAGGTCAATCTCCGGGTGCTCCCTGAACATTTGCTTATAGTCAATATATCTGTGGATATTACGGTCTCTCTCCAGACCAAATTTTCTTAACAAAGATTCAGCGCATCCCGGAATGGCATCACATACCGCGGTCAATTCCAGACCATTATCAAGTGCTGCCTGTATGTGGTTTCCTGCGATCCGTCCGCATCCGATCAAAGCATATTTCATTTTCAGCTCCATTCTGCTGCCCTGTTACAGCACGATCAATCTCAATATATATTCCCGTTTTCCCGGAAGGTTCGCCATATATTCTCAAAAAAATCTTCTTCTCCCGGTATTTCCCTTACCTGCCGCCATAGTGCCTCACATCCCTTTTCGGTATAAAGGATCTCCTGGATCTGATCCCCCCTGGTCCGGTCATCCAGTATAAAGCAAAACAGCTCCGGAAGTTTTTCGGAAGGCAGGTTTCCTCCCGGATCAGAGTAAAGAGCGCTCCCCCGGCTTTTCCCGCCCTCATTTACATAATCAGCCATGGCATTCAGATACACATACTGACTGATCAGCATATCGCGCAGGCGGTAGACCCATCCCAGCTGTCCCGGCCGCTCAATATGTACCAGGGAAGAAGCATCTTCTTTGAAAATATCCAGCTGGCGCTTCACCTTCTGCACAGCCTCTGTGATTTCCCGGCGGATGCGGACTGCACCTGCGCACTGGCTCATACGTCTTTCTGCCTGATTCCAGAGTTCCCTTACATCAGCTCCGCCATCAGCCAGAGCAGATCTGGCGATTTTTGCCATCTCTGCTACAGCTTGCTCCACAATCTCCCGAAAGCTGTCATCCTCCTGCGGAGTGTCCGTATAACGGGCAGCAATATAGCTGGCTGCCCGGGCCGAGCCGGTCTGTCCCGCATTCAGAGCGCTGCCTCCCGGACGATATACCCCATGGGTACCTGCCGCTTCACCCACAGCGAAAAGATGCGGCACAGCAGTCTGCCACCAGCAGTCTACTGCGATACCTCCATTGTTATGCTGGGCACAAAGCGCAATCTCCAATGCCTGCGACGACAGATCAATCCCCCTGTCCTTGTAAAATTTTACGGCAGGCTCGTTCATATGCATCAGGCGTTCATAAGGTGTTCCAAAGCATGCTCCTGCTTTTTTCAGATAATCCTGTGCCTCCCGGGAAAGCGCGCTATAATCAATTTCCTTTTTTCTGCCCGGATTTTCTCTGAAATCCAGATATACCTTCCGTCCCTTACAGGTTTCGATATAAACAAGGATGTCAATGACAGAGCTTCCTCCTGCCACCTTACTCACATCAAACGGCCACTGATATCCTTTTAGAAAAATATTGGTCAGCATAGTGCCGTCATCACAGAAAAAGTCTTCAAGGAACTCATGTTCCCCGCTTCCATCACGCTCACATGAGATAAATCTCGGAAGTACCTGCATGTAGGTTCCCGATACATTCCACCTGGGGCTTAATGATGCCAGCCCAAACTGCCATTCTGTCAGGTTTTGCCCTTTTGCCCCGGCTTCAAATGCAAGGCCGCTTGCTCCGAAATGACTGGCAGGATACACACTGTCTGCATACATACCCGCCGGTCCCCCGGTGGCATATATTACATTTTCACAGCACACTGCGACAAACCTGTTTTCCGGATCTTCCTGATGTTCTAAGTCAAGACAGAGCAGTCCTCTGCACCTGTCTTGATCTTTCAGGATCTTTATGACCAAAAGCTTATCCAGAACCGGAATCTTTTTTGCACTGACGGAACGCTCCAGACATTCCGTCATGATTTTTGATGTATAAGGTCCCACAGATGTAGCCCGAGTTCGCGGATCATGGTCTGTCTTATAGCCGACATATTCTCCCCAGCGGTTCCGGGGGAACGGCACCCCCAGTTGCACCAGTTTCATAAACCCCTGCACAGACAGCGCTGCCTCGCACAGCGCGGTATCTCCATCAACACACTGTCCATCGAACAGAGTCTGCGCCATCTCCCTGACACTGTCCGGGGTGCTTCCTGACAGTGTCAGTTTATAGTAGGTCTGTTTGTCCGATCCGGTATTCCTGGAAGTTCCCGCTCTCACATAATCTGTCACTATAGCAATATCATGCTGTCCGCAGTCATATAGACAGTCCGCAGCATTATACCCCGCTGCTCCGGTGCCTGCCACAACCGTATTTACGGTGTACACTCTTATCCGGCCGGATGATGTGTTGATGTATGTATCTTTCATCCTCTATCCCCCCGCTTCTTAAAGTCTGCGGATATGGAAGCCGCCGTCCACATCTACATAATTACCTGTGGTATAATCAAACTGATCACTGCAAAACGCCGAGACCACATCTGCGATATCCTGAGGCTGTCCCCACCTGGCAATTGGGAAAACCCCATCCTCAAACATCTTGTCATACTTTTCCTTGACTGTTCCTGTCATGTCTGTTGCGATCACTCCCGGACGCACCTCGTGTACCAGAATTCCCTCCGGCGCAAGACGGTCTGCATACAGCTTAGTCAGCATGGAGACCCCCGCCTTTGATATGCAGTATTCCCCTCTTCCGATAGATGACACTTCTGCCGAACACGAAGAAATATTAATGATCGTGCCCTTTTTTCTCCCAATATACTGCTGTTTTATCATCTGCTTTGCCACTGCCTGGGTCAGGAACATCGTTCCTTTTGTGTTAATGCCTATTACACGGTCAAAGCTTTCCTCTGTCATTTCAAGCAGTTCAGCGCGTACTTTTGGCGCAACGCCCGCATTATTTACAAGCACATGGATGTCTCCGAATGTATCCGCTGTCTTCGAAAGGAGCCGTTCTCTGTCCTCTTTCCGGCTGATATCTCCCTGTACATAGATCCACGGGGTCCTGTCAAATGTCAGAAGATCAAAATTTCCCTCGTAATCCTCCTGACTGTTCATATCCATGATCACGAGCTGGAATCCGTCCTTTCCAAGCTGGCGGGCGATCGCAAAACCGATGCCTCTCGAAGCGCCGGTGATAACTGCCGTTTTTTTCATTTTACTGTTTCTCCTTTCTCCCTTGCTTCCGCCTCTGATCTTGCCGTACGGTATAGAGGCAGATAAATATCCGAATCCCTGACTACGCAGCCGGTCCTGCCCTGATCCCGCATGATCTGAGTGCACTTGGAACAGGTGATACAGCATTTCTTCGGATCCATCCCTCTTCCTGACAGCACATCTCTTGGCGCGTCAGGATATGCAATGCTGGATCGTCCCAATCCCACAAATCGGCAGCTTCCATCTGCAAGATTTGCAGCTCCTGCATAGGGAATATACTGTCTGAGCCAGGTATAAGCATTCCCAACGACCGGTACCTCCCCGGCTGTCTTCTGGATCAGGCGTGTGAAAGCAAACGCACGTGAAATGCTTTCCAGAGGATGTTCGTCTGGCACTGGGATCCCCATACTGGACGTATCAAATGGTCTTGTAACCTGAGGATAGATGTAGTATGGATTTCCTGCCGAATTACTGAGCAGGCTGACCCCTTCTCTGCACAGCATCTCTACCAGAGCCCTTGGCTCAGTGGAGTCAAATTTCCAGAAGTCATTTTTATCACATCCAAAGCCATAGGGATACGGATGTGCATCAAAAACATTAAATCGGCATGCAATAATAAAATCCTCTCCTGCTGCCTTCCTTACCGCACGGATACAGTCCCGGAGAAGTCTTGTCCTGTTCTCAAAATTACCCCCATATTTCCCCGATCTTGTAAAAGCCGCCAGAAGTTCACTCATGAGATACCTATGGCATGCCTTGATATCCACTCCGTCAAATCCCGCATTTTTTGCACAGACAGCCGCTTCTGCATAGAGCTGCGGAAGAGTATCCAGATATTCGTCTGACACTACAGGCATATCCTGCTGTATGCCAACCCTGGGATCAAGATAAGGATCATGCTGTGCAATGATGGGCTTCCCTTTTGTTCCCGAGGGTCTGGAGTAGCGTCCGGAATGGGTGAGCTGAAGGATATGTACTGCTTCAAAATCTTTCCCCATAACTTCCTTTGCCGCATCACGGCTTTCTTTCAATGCCTCTGCAAATTCTTTCACATTTTCTTTTGTGATCATCATCTGCCGCGGATTTGCCCTTCCCTCCGGAACGACTGCACAGGCTTCCCACCAGATCAGCCCTGAGCCTCCCGCGCCAAACCGTCTGTAACGGCGGCGCACCAGTTCGGACGGTGATCCGTCTTCATTTGAGTCACATCCCTCCATGGGAAGGACTGCAAATGCGTTCGGCGTCGTGAGCTTTCCCACTTTCACCGGCTTGGACAGGATTGAAATATCTTCGGAAAAATGAAGATCCGTTCCCAGTTCCTCAGCTCGTGATCTCAGCTGTGAAAGCTCTGTAAAATTAAATTTTTCATGTTTTGCCATAACTCCACCTCTATCCTTCGAGTATTTTCACAAACCATTCTTTTGACTTCCTGATCAGCTCAGGTGAATCCTCCCCAAAGTATTCAAATGTCACATACCCGTCATATCCATCCTGTTTCAACGCCTTGATCAATGGTATAAAATCTACATCGCCCTCGTTCAGCGGCACACACTCATGTGATGTCCAGAGCAAGTTTTTAAAATGATAGTGTACACTGTATTTTTTAAGTGTGTCATATGCATCCATCATTTCAAGTCCGGATGGATAAAAATTAAATCCGTCAAAGATCAGCCTGACCGCAGGATCCTTTACTGCCCTCAAGATACGCAGGATCGAGTGGATCGTATCAGCTGGCTGGTAATAATGTGCCTCGATTCCCAGAGTTACCCCCTTTTCCCCGGCGTCTGCCGCCAGATCTTTCAGCGCATCGAAACACCTCATCCATTCTGCTTTCGTCACTTCACTGGAGCCTTTATCCCCCAGGAAAACTCTGACAATAGAGCACTTTAATGCAGCTGCATATGTTACACATCTGCGCGCCAGATCCATATTTTTTTCCAGCCCTTTTTCTTCAATTAAATTCAGATACGGTGAGATCACTATGCATTTCAGCCCTCGTTTTTCCAGAAGCTCTGTCAGATCAGCAAGAGTCTTTCCCTCCTCAAGGAATCGATCCACATGCCCGCTCCAGATTTCTATGCCGTCCATTCCCAGTTTTTCTGCAGTTTCCAGCACTTGTTCCACCGGCTGTTCCTTTGCCCATGTCGTACACATACTGTATTTCATAATTAAACTCCTTCCGATTTTATTTCATGGTTATCCCAAGGCTCTCTATGCCATTGTCTTCAATGACGCCTCGGATATCTCATACCTCAGTTTCGCGCCGTGTGCATATCTGCGCGCTTCCTCAGCGATATACTGTCCGATCCGTCCGATTTCTTTTCCCATACTTCCTGCGATATGGGTAGTCAGGATAATATTCTCCTGCTTATAGAGCTCACTGTCTGCTTTCGGCGGTTCAGGGTCTGTCACATCCAGAACCGCGGTTCTCGAAGGCACCTCTTTCATAGCACGTACCAGATCATCCTCTGCGATCTGAGAGCCGCGTCCCGTATTGATAAGCGTAGCGTATGGTTTCATCCTGCTCAGAAGGTCGTAACTGATCATTCCTTCCGTCTCTGGAAGCTGCGCTACATGGTTGGATATTACATCGCAGCTTTCAAAAATCTCTTCAAGGCTGTGTCGCTGAGTTCCCAGCGCTTCAGCCCGTTCTTCAGTAAGCCAGGGATCGTATGCCCAAACTTCCATCTCATGAGAATGAAGCAGGGATATAACCTGTGAACCGACAGCTCCTACTCCGAGAATGCCCGCTTTTGCTCCGTAATTACCGCAGAAACTGTCCGAGTAATCTCTCGCTCTGTCATAGTCCGCTCTCATACGTCTGACATTCTGGAAGAAGCCTTTATTTGCCAGCACGATCTGAGCCGCTGCATACTCCGCTACCGGCACGCCGTTTGCTGCCCAGCCGCTCACCACCCGTACCCCGCATTCCATGAATGGCCTTGCAAAATACTGCACGCTGCCCGCCGCATAGAAAAGAATCTTGAGGTTAGGAAAGTATTGGCGTATCTGCTCCACTGTCAGCTCCGGCATCCACCAGCTTGCAAAGACAGCCTCAGCCGCCTCCAATTCCTCTGCGTGCTTATCTATCTGCAGACTGCTGATCGGCATGGGAAACAACTCATATTCTTTTTCAATTTCTTTCTTTACCTCTTCCGGATATGCCCGATCCAGATAGCAGGATCTGCCTTCCGCATACAGCATAACCGCCTTTCTCATATCACACCAGCTCCTCACTTTCTTTCAGTCTTTTCAACACATTCAAGCTTTCCACGGCATCCTTTTCAAATCGGGAAGTCACTCCTTCCACACTGAGATATCCTCTGTACCCCACCTCTCTGAGCGCTCCCAGAAATTTTCGGCACAGTTCTTCATCTTTGCCGGATGGAAATCTGCGGTCAGCGCCACATGCAATATGGCAATGTTCAAGACAGGGCGCTGCATCAATCAGTACGTCCACACTCTCCATCTCTATCTGCATATGATAGTAATCTGCCAGAAGACGGACTGACTTATCCCCGACCTCGCGGACCATCTCCGCCCCCTCAGCTACCGTATTCAGAAGATCTGTCTCTCCATGGTTCAACGGCTCAAGCACGATCTTCAGCCCATATTCCCCTGCAATGGCGCCGAACATTCGGCAGACCTCCTCCATCTGTCTCCACGCTTCATCTCTGCTCATACCGTCCGGTATTCTCCTGGCGCCTCCGCTTCCGAAAACAACAACTGTCCCTCCGATATCTGCCGCTCTTTTAAGCGCATTTTCTGCATATTCTTTCAACTGCTTCCTGTCAGCCTTCTGGCCGAGTATTTTCATTTCTCCCGGCAAGAGCAGGTTAAATGCCCTGCACGGGATCCCTGCCCGCTCAATCGTTTTCCGGGCGACACTGAATTCCTTTTCCGACAGAGCCGCCAGAGTGCACAAAGGAAGTTCTATATAGTCATAGCCTGCTTTTGCTGCATATGAAGCCTGGTCTATTCCCGCGCAAATACCAATCTCCATCTTTTTCCTCCTTCCCGGATCTTCTCGGTTTATATCTTAAGTGCTTACTTTTCTGTGGCATTCCCGATGATTTGTTCGGCGTCCAGCGCAAGTGCTCCGGATGGGCACGCGTTAAAACAGTACCCGCATCCGATACATTTCTTCGTCTTTACCGCAATATGTTCTTTGAGCTCTATGCCCTCATACCAGCAGGCCTCCACACACCTTCCGCATCCCGTGCACTTCTCAGGATCAGGCGTCTCGAGCATGTAAGCGCGGCCAAGTGCCTTCGTACGCTTTACGGACTTTTCTTCAGGCATAGAAAACAAGGCCAGCGCTGTTCCTTTTAACTCTGAAACAGTCCGATATCCCTTTCTGTCCATCCACGCATTCAGTTCCCGGATCAGCCCTTTTACTGTATCCGGTCCCGCACAGCAGGCAATGCTCCCAAGCTGCACCATCTCGCTCCCTGCCATGATCATTTTTGCCGCTGCTTCCCAGTTATAGATTCCTCCTCCGGCATACATTGGGGTCTCAATGCCATTGGTTCGCGCTTCAGCAACTGTAAAGCAGATTACAGGCAGAGCACCTGACGTCCCATATCCGCTTCCCGGACGCGGCAGGGTCCGCTCCCAGTCCAGTTCAAAAGCAAACCCTCTCCAGCGGGCTGTCGGACCGATCGCATCAGCGCCTCCGAACACCGCCGCTTCCATTGCGCGCAGCGGGTCGCATGCTTCTACCGGAAGTTTCACCATTACAGGAATCTTAACCGCTGATTTTATATTTTTCGTAGTATTATAAATCATCCTGTAAAAATCATAGACTCTGTTTCTCACCACAGCTACGCCGGGCGTATTAAAATGAAGTTCCACGGCGTCCGCCCCCGCCCGCTCCATTTCCTGAGCCTGCCGGTGCCATTCGTTTTCCCAGTCCAAACCGCCGGCTTCTGTATCCAGAAAATGTCCGATCGACGCCCACAGGCGTACAGAATCCGGCATTTTCTTTCTGGCTTTATGCAGTCCTTCGCAGTAGCTTTCCAAAGAATCGAATGAATCCTTGATCTGCGTGCCTTCCGCGTGGCTCTGTATAACAGGGCGTCCGGCAGCCATATCGTCAAGAGACGGATAGATATATGAACCGCCCCCTGCACCATGTCCGAAATTTCTCATGACCACAGCCCCGGGCATGGCCTGTGAACTCTTTACCACAGCCGCAACTCCCTGGGTTGCCGGACTGCTTGCTATTACAAATGGATTCTCCATCCCAAATTTTTCTATTCTTAAATCTGCCATTTTTATGTCTCCCTCCTTCTGATCTGTCTATCAGTCCTGTTCCTCTGCCATACAGTCATCTTCTGTAAAACGTAGTTTCCACACAGATCGGCCGCTCTCTATACAGAGCTCCTCATCATCCCGGCCCGTAAGGACGGCCTTCCTGACAATGCCCTCCTTTGCGATAATCGTTACAAGCCGAAGAGGCATTTCGCATGTGCATTCAAATATCAGCTGGGGTGCTGGCTCTTTCTCTGCATATCCCCATGACACCCAGCCCCCGATAGGATTCTGGCTGCCGCAGTACATTGCAGCAGTAAGTCCCATGTGAACTGCCGTCTGCAGTTCCATCACCAGGTTTCCGCTCTTGTAAATATATTTTTCTGCCTCCTTCACACAGCGCAGTTCTCCCGGGGCAAAGTTAAAGTACTGGCGAATCCTGTGTATCCCGGTCCCGGTCAAACGGTCCTCGACTACCCAGACATCCGGTTTCAGCCACACAACACTCCTTTTATGAAAAACAGGTTCCTCCATATATGCATAGCCATTGTGGGAAACAACCAATCTGTCATACTTATCTCCGTTCTCAAATCTATGGCAGAACAGGCGTACTCCTCTCGCTGTCGGGATCACGTCCGGATGCTCTCCCAGCACATGATCATCTACGAGGATTGTATTGTGTGCCGCAGTAGATGAAAAATAAATTCTCCAATCAAACTGACTTTCAGAATTATAGAGGTACCTTCCTGTATCAACCAGCACATCCTGTCCTTCTACGTGAAGCTCCAGATGCCCCGCATCATAGTGAGAATGTACACTGTTCTCGCCCCGCTCCAGAATCGTACCGCTTACCAAAAAATACGAATCCTTTCTGTCAAATCCGGAACGGAAAATATAGTATCCCGCGTCAGGAAAAGCGGTACATTTCTCTGTTGGTGGTCTGCCCTCTTTTCCGCAGGAAGCAAAAAATCTGAAATCTTCACGTCCGGTAATCTCTGCCATTGCCCGGAAGAATGCTCGCAGCTCATTTTCATCCGCCGGGTCCGTTGTATTATTCATTCCTTCATATACAGAGGTATCAGACCGAAGTGTCACAAGAGAATTCCTGTCAGCATCTCCGATCATTGGGGTAGACAGGTCAGGCTTCATCAGTTTTGCTATAAAATCGGCCGCCCGTTCCAGGATTGGCAGCATATACGGAGGTGTCCAGATATTGTTTTTTACAGCCAGCCTGTATACCTGTAAAAATGCTCCTGCTGCCGTCAGATGATAAATTGGCGTGCGTTCGATATGTATGCCGTTATGGTCAAACTGATAACGCACATCATTCATAGCCCGGCGGTATCCTGTTTCTCTCCATTTTTTACTTTGCTTAAATTCCGGCAGCATTACTCCCAGAGAGAACAATGCTGTGCTTTCCATGGTATCCCAGTTGCTGCATTTAGAATGACAGCTGTAATGTTCCATAAGAAACTCCCCGTGGTCCGCCAGCGCATTAAGAAATAACACCCAGGCGGATGTATCAAAAGAGGGCGACTTTCTTATAAACATCATCAACGGAAGCCATACAGCGTACACACGAATCGCTGCCTCGATCGTCCTCCATGCATTTGCAGGATATTTCATATCAGTAAGCTCCCCGTATGTCCCGATCTTTCCCAGAAATTCCTCCACAGGCCAGCTGGTGATAAATCCCTTCATCTGCGAGACCAGTTCTCTGAC
The DNA here is from genome assembly GCA_944377705.1 of uncultured Mediterraneibacter sp. Lineage (GTDB taxonomy): Bacteria > Bacillota > Clostridia > Lachnospirales > Lachnospiraceae > Mediterraneibacter. The sequence continues at coordinate 33,883 of CALWFS010000001.1, forward strand.
ATATTTTTCATCCCCGGTCATCGCATAGGCACGTCCCAGAGGCGGCCAGAATATCTGTCTTGCAAGGGACCACATCCATTCCGGATCCATAGTGGTATCCGCGCTGGCATTATACCGCCAGTCAATCTCTTCTCCCAGGTCAATGCCCAGGATCTTATGCCGGCAGATCTCCTCTGCCTCGTTTATGATCGCTTCATCAAATGTACGGTCAATCTCCTCTTCCTCAAACAGATAATGGGGCTCTGTACGGGTTCTGAAATGTGTGACCAGTTCTTCAACGGCTGCGTCCTTTTCGCCTTTTCTGACCAGAGCGGCCACCCGTTCCATGCCCGGAGCCTCCAAGTCAAGACGCCTGATCAACGCCTCTTTTGTCAACATCCTTCATACTCCTTTCCGCGTTTATAGCAGGAGTGTTCAATCCTTGCATTTAGTTCTTTCAGGAACTCCTCTTCATCAGCCGGAAGATCAATCCAGCGTCCCGTCCATGCAGACAGATGGATCGCATTGGAAATCTCCACTCCGTATATTCCTTCCCTGCCCGGTGCCAGAAGTTCTGTCCCATCCAGTATGGCATGCGCCCAGTTTCTCAGGATTCCCTGATGCTTCGTCTCTGTCCCTGTTCCTTTCACCTCACATACCTTACAGCCAGGCGCTCCGAAATTTTCAGTACATTGTTTCGTAAACTCACTCTCCGCCATATCAAGCTTCCAGAATTTCAGCACTCCGCCTTCTATTACAAGTTTCCCCTTATCCCCGGTCACTTCCAGTCTGTTTGTTCCCGGGGTTTCTCCTGTTGTCGTAATATATACTCCCGTAGCGCCGTTTGCATACCTTGCCAATACGGTCACATCGTCCTCAACTTCTATGTTGTGATACTTCCCGTTATCACAAATGGCGAACAGTTTGGCAGGCATTCCGCAGATCCACTGCCACAGGTCCAGATTGTGAGGATTCTGATTCAGAAGGACACCTCCGCCCTCTCCTGCCCAGGTGGCCCGCCAGCCGCCGCTGTCATAATAGCACTGTGGACGGTACCAGTCCGTAATGATCCAGTTTGTCCTTCTTAATTCTCCTAACTCGCCGCCCTCAATCATTTCTTTCATTTTTGCATAAAGCGGATTTGTTCTCTGATTAAACATTACTCCGAACACTTTTCCACTTTTTTCTGCCGCTTTATTTAATTCTCGCACCTGTCTGGCATAAACTCCTGCCGGTTTCTCCACCATAACGTGAAGCCCCGCTTTCAGCGCTTTCTCAGCCAGAACAGGATGCATAAAATGCGGAGTGCTTATCAATGCGGCGTCTACTATCCCGCTTTGGAACATTGCTTCCGCGTCCTTGAAAACTGCCGCTTTTCCTTCCGTCAGTATCTCCGCTGCCTTTCTTTTTGCGGGGTCAGTGTCGCATACCGCACACAGACGGATCTCTTCTACTTCTCCTTTCATCAGATATCTGGCGTGATAACTTCCCTGTACGCCCATCCCGACGATCCCAAGTCTTATCTGACGCATATTTTCCCTCTCTTCCCGTATTTCAGACTCATTGTTAATCTTTAATTCCTGTAGATGCAATTCCCTCCACAAAATATCTCTGTCCTGCGAAGAACAATACTACGCACGGTATGATCGCGGTCAGTGACATGGCAAGTATAGGACTCCAGTCAATTGCCGCCTGCGAATCCAGAGACATGCGCAGCCCCAGCGCTACCGGATATTTGCTTACACTATTGATATAAATATTTACATTAAAGTAGTCATTCCAGATCCAGATAAACTGAAGGAGTCCCACAGCACAGACTGCCGGTTTGCACAATGGCAGCAGAATCTTCGTGAGAAGCGAAAACGAATTACATCCGTCAATACGCGCCGCTTCGTCCAGCTCTTTTGGCAGGCCCCGGAAATACTGCATCATCTGATAAGTGAAGAATGGGTAACACCCCAGCAGGGCAGGAATATAAAATGTCAAATATGTATTATTCCATCCCAGTTCCGTAAACAGGATATACCTGGGCACGATCAGAATCGCATTGGGAAGCATCAGCGTCGAGATGAGCAGGATCTTCAGCACCTTCTTACCGCGGAAGTTAAAACGGGCAAATCCATATCCGACAGAGATAGCTGATACGATCGTAAACAGCACTGTCGGCACTGTCAAAAGAAACGAATTAAGCAGAAATCGCCCGTATGTAAACTGACCGCTTCCCTGCCATCCCTTAATATATGAATCAAAAGAAAAATGTGAAGGCAGCAGGGAGTTGGATCCAAATATCTCTGTATTTGTCTTAAATGTCGCAAAAAACAGCCAGACCAGAGGAAGCAGAGTAACAATGCCCACAATGACCAGAAAAACATATCTGCCGAAAACACCGAGTTTTGATTTCTTTCTAGACATCAAACACACCTCCGTCCTCGTAATAAACCCACTTCTTTGATGTTGCAAACATGATAATGGTAAAGAGCAGAATCACGATAAATAAAATCCAGGAGAGCGCACATGCATATCCCATCCGCCAGTTACTGAAAGCTTCCTCATACAACTTCAGGCCATACAGATATGTCCCGTATACAGGACCGCCATGTGTGATGATGGCTGCCGAAGTATATTCCTGAAATGCATTTATAGTCTGCATGATCACATTAAAGAAAATCGTCGGAGTAAGCATTGGCAGAGTAACCTTAAAGAAAATCCGAACTTTCCCTGCTCCGTCTATCTGTGCCGCTTCAGTCAGATTATAGGGAATCTGCTGAAGCCCGGCCAGAAACAGGATCATCGATGATCCAAACTGCCACATTGTCAGTATGCAGATTGTAAAAAGAGCCATTCCGGGAGTTCCATACCAGGAAATCGGATCTATTCCCACATTTCCCAGCAGATTATTGATAAATCCATCTTTGATGAACAGCGCTTTCCACAGAATTGCAATCGATATGCTGCCCGCCAGTATAGACGGTATGTAGAATGCGGCTCGGAAAAAGTTGATTCCTTTTAACTTCTGGTTCAGGATTACCGCGATAAACAGTGCAAATGCCAGCTTCAGCGGGACGGCTACAACTACATAGATCAGGGTTACCTTCACGGATTGGAAAAAATACGGATCTCTTGTAAAAATATCTATGTAATTTTTAATACCGACCCAGTTAATATCTGTCCCCATAGAATAATCTGTAAAAGAATAGTAGAGGGAAGAGAGCATCGGATAAAGCTGTAAAGCGAGAAATCCCAGAAGCCACGGCGCGATAAACAGCAGCCCCTTATTATCGTAATTCCTCTTTCTTTTTTTTACTAATGTTGTACTTTTGCTTCGTTTTGTCATTGCTATATCCTCTTTAATAAATGTTTAGGAGAAGAGAGCAGCCTGATCCGGGCTGCCTCTCCTTTCATTTCTATTTTGTTTTCAACTCTTCCAGTTTCATTTCCAGCAGCCCATAAGTCTCTTTTGCAATCTCCTCCGGAGAGGCTGTACCGTAACCCACATTTTCCACTGCATCTGTCAAAATATTCTCAAGCTGCATATCCTGAGAGATAGCATTTTCCGTAGCTCCCGCATTTTCCAATGCAAGGTTGACCGCTGAATTGACAATTTCGTCCAGGTCTCCTGATTCTGTCAGCTGCTGACGCGCTGCTTCTGTAGCAGGCACTGAACGTTCCAGTTTCAAAATACTAATTGCTTCTTCATCATTCAGGAAGAAATCAATAAACTCTGCTGCCTCTTTCTGGTGCTCGGATGTATTGCTGATACACATGATCTGTGCCGGTCGTACAAGGATTCCGGTATCCTTGGCATTCTCCATCTGAGGTACTTTGGTAACCGCTGCCGTATCTGCAAATCCTGCCATACGTGCGCTCAGCGATGAGGTCCAGTCAATGTCAGCTCCAACTTTATTATTCACCCATATCGGATTATCATAAAACGCATCAATGTACATAAAGCTCTCACTCGCCGGCTCCATTACGCCCTCGTCAAAGAGCTGCTTGATATAGGTAAGACCTTCTGCCAGCTGCTCTTCCGTAAATCCGATAGTATAATCATCATTCATAAACTGCTCTCCGGTAAGCTGCTTAATATATGGGCGCAGCACATGGTACGTAAGAGAATGCTGGTCCAGATTCAGAAAATATGCTTCCGGATCGGATGCATGTACTTTTGCACCGTCCTCGAGCAGGCTGTCCCAAGTCCATTCCTGTGCAGAGTCAATTCCTGCCGCATCCAGTATCGCTGTATTCATCAACATGTAAGTTCCATTGATTCCTGTCGGCAGCCCATATATTGTACCGTCAAGCGCGCAGTGGCTGTTTACAAAATCCTCATCAAACCCTGACATATCCAGAACATCCTCAAACTGAGAGAGATCCGCAAATGCATCAAACTGTGTCTGCATCTCATACAGCCACGGCGCATCAATCTGCATAATATCCGGTGCGTTCTTTCCGGCCATCTCGGTCATCCTCTTGTCCTTATATCCGTCAGCACCGCCGTATTCTGCTTCAATTTTAATCCCCGGGTGTTTCGATTCGTACAGTTCAATAACATCCAGCGTTGCCTGATGCCGGCTGTCTCCGCCCCACCAGGAAAATCTCAGTGTTATCTCATCATCTGATCCGCTGTTTTCGGATCCCTCGTCAGATCCTGCTCCGCAGGCTGTCAGAGAAAACAGCATAGCACACATACATAAGACAGAAAGTATCTTTTTCTTCATAGACTTCTTCACTCCTTTAATCTTGTATTTTTTGTAAAGTCTTGATTTTCAGATATAGATGCATCTACATTTTGAAAGCTGTTATCTTTCGCTTTCGTTTGACATTTATAATTATAATAAATATTTTTTCTGAATAATACTGCTTTAAACCACAATTTAGTATCATTTTTGTTTTATTGAAAGTCTATTTTTATTGTATTTCAGTATTATTTTCTTTTGATTTGTCATTTTTTCTGATATCACTAAAAAATTACTCATGGTTTGTCATTTTTTCTCTTTTTCAAATATAATGATGCACTAAAAAAAGCCACCCCATTATCAAATAATGATAACAGGATGGCTTTTCTGTCCTATTTTACTCTTCTTCATTCTGAGCGTCTTCTGTTAATGATTCTGTTATTTCGTTGTCTGCTTCAGACACGAATGCCTCACCTTCAACAGCTTCCGTCCCGCTCTGGATCTCAGTGCCGCGGACCGCCTCCGCTGTTTCCATTTCAGCAGTTATTTCTGCGGTCTCAGCATCTGCGGCCGCATCATCCTCATCTTCCATGCTCAGCTCGATGGTTTCCTCCATATGAGTATCTGTGTTGAGCGCTACATTACGGTACTTTTTCATACCCGTACCTGCCGGGATATGCTTACCGATGATAACGTTCTCCTTCAGACCTACCAGGTGATCTACCTTACCCTTGATCGCCGCCTCTGTCAGAACCTTTGTGGTCTCCTGGAAGGACGCTGCTGACAGGAAGGACTCTGTCGCCAGGGAAGCCTTTGTGATACCGAGCATGATCTGCTCTCCGGCAGCAGGAGTCTTGCCCTCTGCCTCCATCTGCTCATTAACTTCATTAAAGAGCAGCACATCAACCATTGTTCCCGGAAGGAATTCTGTATCCCCTTTCTCCTCGATGCGGATCTTTTTCAGCATCTGACGCACAATGACCTCGATATGCTTATCATTGATATCAACACCCTGCAGACGGTATACTCTCTGTACTTCCTGGAGCATATAATCCTGTACTGCGCGGAGACCCTTGATTTTGAGAATATCGTGCGGGTTCACGCTACCTTCGGTCAGCTCATCGCCTGCCTCCAGCATCGCGCCGTCCTGCACCTTAATGCGGGAACCGTACGGGATGAGATAGGCCTTTGACTCGCCGGTCTCATCGTTTGTGACGATGACTTCGCGTTTCTTCTTTGTATCGGAAATCGTCGCCTTTCCGGCAAACTCTGTAATAATCGCAAGTCCCTTCGGCTTTCTTGCCTCGAAAAGCTCCTCCACACGGGGAAGACCCTGTGTGATATCATCGCCGGCAACACCGCCGGTATGGAAAGTACGCATGGTAAGCTGTGTACCCGGCTCACCGATGGACTGTGCGGCAACGATACCGACAGCCTCGCCGACCTGTACAGCCTCGCCTGTCGCCATGTTTGCTCCGTAGCACTTCGCGCACACCCCGTTCTTGCACTTACAGGTAAGAATCGTACGGATCTTCACTCTCTTAAGAGGCTCTCCGTTCTCATCCACACCCTTCTTTGTCACGCGTTCTGCGCGGTGCGGAGTGATCATATGGTTTGCCTTTACGAGCACATTGCCTTCTTCATCTTTGATATCCTCGCATGCGAAGCGTCCTGTGATACGCTCCTGAAGGCTCTCGATCTCCTCATTTCCGTCCATGAATGCATGCACATACATTCCCGGGATTTCCTGCCCCGGTTCCACACAGTCGGAATCGTGGATAATTAATTCCTGAGATACGTCTACAAGACGTCTTGTCAGGTATCCTGAGTCCGCTGTACGAAGAGCCGTATCGGACAGACCTTTACGCGCTCCGTGGGCGGACATGAAGTATTCCAGTACATCCAGCCCTTCACGGAAGTTGGATTTGATCGGCAGCTCGATGGTACGTCCCGTCGTATCAGCCATAAGTCCGCGCATGCCGGCGAGCTGTTTGATCTGCTTGTCAGAACCGCGGGCTCCTGAATCTGCCATCATGAAGATGTTGTTGTATTTATCCAGACCGGAAAGCAGCGCCTCTGTCAGCTTATCATCAGTTGCCTTCCATGTCTCAACGACTTCTTTGTAACGCTCTTCCTCCGTGATGAGACCACGCTTATAGTTTTTTGTGATCCGGTCTACTGTATTCTGAGCTTCCTCGATCATCTGCGGCTTCTGCGGCGGTACGGTCATATCAGAGATGGATACGGTCATTGCCGCTCTTGTGGAAAACTTGTATCCGATCGCCTTCACGTCGTCAAGCACTTCCGCAGTCTGAGTCGCGCCATGTGTGTTGATAACCTTCTCAAGGATCTGCTTTAACTGCTTCTTTCCCACATGGAAATCGATCTCTAACAGAAGCTCGTTTCCTTCCACTTCTCTGTCCACGAAACCAAGATCCTGCGGAATGATCTCATTAAACAGGAGCCTTCCCAGTGTCGCGTCTATCACTCCTGCCTTCACAGTGCCATCCGGCATTGCCCTGGACACGCGCACTTTGATCTTGGAATGAAGAGTGATGTAACCGTTCTCATAAGCAAGGATCGCCTCGCTTGTATTCTTGAAGAACATGCCTTCACCCTTTGCTCCCGGTCTTTCCTGTGTCAGGTAGTAGATTCCCAGGACCATATCCTGTGAAGGAACAGCCACCGGACCACCGTCAGACGGTTTCAGCAGGTTGTTCGGGGAGAGCAGCAGGAAACGGCACTCAGCCTGTGCTTCCTGGGACAGCGGTACATGGACCGCCATCTGGTCTCCGTCGAAGTCCGCGTTGTACGCTGTACAAACCAGCGGATGCAGCTTGATCGCCTT
>CALWFS010000002.1 GCA_944377705.1 uncultured Mediterraneibacter sp.
TATTGATCAGAAGATCATATCCATGTATGCCAAAGGGATGACGACTAGATAGATTTCTGAAACTATAGAGGATATTTATGGTTTTGAAACTTCAGAGGGCTTTATCTCCGATGTGACTGATAAGATCCTTCCACAGATTGAGGACTGGCAAAACCGTCCTCTGGATGAAGTATATCCATCCTCTTTATCGATGCAATCCACTATTCAGTCCGGGATAATGGAGTGATCAGCAAACTGGCGGCATATGTGATCTTAGGGATCAACACGGAAGGAAAGAAGGAAGTTCTTACCATTCAGGTTGCAGATAACCAAAGCTCTAAATACCGGCTGTCCATCCTGAATAAGCTGAAAAACCGTGGTGTAAAAGATATCTTGATTCTCTGTGCTGATGGTCTGACTGGGATAAAAGAAGCCATTGCAGCTACCTTTCCGAAAACAGAGTATCAACGCTGTATTGTCCATCAGGTAAGGAACACCCTGAAGTATGTTCCGGATAAAGACAGAAAAGCCTTCGCAACGGATTTGAAAACAATCTATCAGGCGCCAGACGAAAAGAAAGCCCTGGTAGCCTTTGACCGGGTAACAGAGAAATGGGCGTAAAAATACCCGAATTCCATGAAACGCTGGAAGGATAATTGGGATGCGATTTCTCCGATTTTCAAGTTTTCAGCGGTAGTCCGGAAGGTCATGTATACGACAAATGCGATAGAATCGTTAAACTCCACCTATCGGAGACTGAACCAGCAAAGAAGCGTTTTTCCGAGCGATACGGCGCTGCTGAAAGCCCTGCATCTTGCTACCTTCGAAGCTACCAAAAGTTGGACTACTACCATCCGGAATTGGAGCCTAGTATATGGCGAGCTGAATATCATGTATGAAGGCAGGCTGCCGGACTAAAAATATTTAGGTTAAGACAGGCGGAAAAACCGTCTGCTATTTACATGCCATCAGCCAGATGGTATATATAAACCAAAGGTGAAAAGCTTATTTTTTAAGCTTTCACCCATTCTTATTATAGAAGAATCTTATTTACAGACTTTTCTTCGCAGTCTCCCTTATCCTACTGTTGCTATGTGTGCCTGCTATTTCTACTAATCCCATTTTCGTTTTTACTGGATTTCATGTTCTTATAAAAATTTGTTTCCCGTATATGATTTACCTGGCACTAATTACACTTTTCTAGTATTTTATTTTGATTCATCTTGTCCTTTTTCACCACCCATTAGCAATACAGTTTTTACCCAAACTATAATAACTACCAGAAATACAACAGTTGCCGTATAAACAACAGACGGTACGACATACTTGTAATAATCAAAGATCCCAATTATGTTTATTGCCACTGTTATGTAACTAATAAAAATTGGATGAAGAATATATAACCATGTAGAATATTTCCAGCCTATAGTTGATAACCTTTCTTGATGTCCACCACACTTCAATGTGAAGAGGAATACTGCAACAGCAAGAAAGGTTGTACTAATATAATGATCCTGGATAGCATTCCTATCTGCCCCATCAAAACATATCATTCCAGAAAGGACGTAATTGCAAAAAGTACTATCAAAATTCCCAGTGCCTTCTTTGTTATATTCTTTCCAAATCCTGCATTCATGAGCCGTCCTATACAAAAATACGGTAGTCCAACAAAAAGGAAATTTCTAATATATAAACAGGGCACTCTCTCCCTAAAATAACGAGTGAATACTTTCCAAACACTAAATCGCATACTAGTAATATTGGGATAAGATAATAAAGAGAGCTTGTATATTGCATTTTATCAATAACGGCTACAATAATAAACACATACAGATTTACCCCAAGACACCATTTTCCGTTATGAATAATTTAAATACTTTTTAAACTGCTTGATCTGATATTGTTTCTTTATTATGCCAGAATAACAGTATCCTGTTATCATGAAAAAATCGGAACAGCTATTCATAAAGTATGCTCCCACGGTTCCTGGGAAATGAACATGAATACAAACAATCAAAAAAGTACATATAGCTTTCAATACATCAATATTGTCTGCCCTCTTAATTATTAAACCATAACTATGCATTCTTTCTCCTCTCTGATTTACTCATTTATAATTCCATAAGGTGTTTTCAGTATCAATCTATCAAATATATCCTTCATAGACCGTATTTATCTCATGTATTATTTGAAAAATGCGCTTTCTTGTTTCTAATATTATTAAGAATACCTCTTATTATTGACAAACTCTCCTTAAAAAGTTTTGTCCTGCAAAAAAACAGAAAGTATATTATATTAAAGACCAGTAAGCTTGTAATAAATCCAATAGTAATGCCAAACCACCCATTGTTAAAAAGCCTATTCGAAATAAAAAAGGTAATAGTACAGGCGAGTAATGTCACCAAACCATATTTACCATTATCCACAAAATATTCTATAACAGAAATTCCTTTAAAATAATGTTTAAATACAATCTGAGTACCATATATATAATTAATAAAGACCAGACTAATTAAAGTGCCTAAAACAGTTCCAAAAGCGCCCAAAGTCCGTGTCAAAGTGAAATTAAGAATTAAGTTTAATACAGCTTCAAAAATCGCTCTATACCTTGCCTCCCACCATAAGCCTGCCGCATCATGGTACACTGCTCGTATACTTCCAATATTTAGGAAGTAAAAATATAAACAAAAAATAATAACCATATTGAATGGGAACAAACCTTCTTCGCCCACCCATATTTTCATAAAAGGCTGATACATTGTTAATAAACAACATGTACATCCCCCCACGATCCAGTTAAAAAGGAAATTAAACTTTCTCATATCATGGTAGTTCTTATCTACACTTTCTGTCACAAGGCTATTCCCAACACTTGCTGTCATAGCGGTTGTTATTGCATTTAACACTCCTGTTACTGCATACATTATATAATAGTAATTTCCATAAATCGCCACAGTTGTAAGACCCAAAAAGGCTGAAATAAAAATACTATCAAGAGCATTTCTAGTTGTGTTACATATACGAGTTACAAAAAGTCCCTTTATATGTATAGAAATATCTCTTTTTGTTGATTTTGGTAATTCATTCTTACAAGTGATATCAGGATACAATTTTTTTACGGCATACGAAATCCATAAATTATTAACCAACGTGAATATTGGCAGCAAAATAAGGAATGCATAATAATTTTTAAAAAGCACCACAACCAAAATTTGTGCCAGATTCTGTAAGAAAATGATAACAGAATTTATATTACTGATTATACCAATATTTTGTCCTGCATTTAACAACGTACTTTTATAAGAGTAAAAAAAATACCCTATAACAGTATACAAAAGATATATTCCGTACATAACTGTTATATTTAAATCGTTTGGGACATCTCCACTTATCAAATATGGCAAAAAAGGAATAAGTGCAATACCTATAACTGCGATTATATATCCAATGATATAATATAGTTTTCTAATATATTTGAGCAACGCACACAAAAGCTCTTTGTCTTGCATGGCCATTGGCTTATACATACACCAGACCACAGCTGTGCTTATTCCAAGTTCAGCGAGATTAAGAACCTGAAGAATAGAAGAAAACAGTCCGTTTAGTCCGGCATATTCCATTCCAAGAACGTAAATAATTACGGTTCGTGTCAAAAACGGTATCAATATATTAGTAATTTTATTAAAAACACCTGAGATGGTATTTCTAATAGTATTAACTGTTCTGTTCCGCCTCATTACAATGATCCATTATCCTTCCTTTAAAAATCATAAAAATATATTGAGCTAATAGAGGTACTCCTATTCCTGTCATAAAATAGGCACACCACCAATATCCTTCATTTCGCACAACGGGAAAAGCCGATACATGACTTAACGGCAAATCAAAATAAATGCACTGTACAAATGCAATAATTTTAAATGCCGCAAAATGAGCGCATAATATAATCATAGAATGCTTGCCTAAATAAGAAAACTTGGTCCTTAGAAAGTGATATTTATCAAAAATTATTGCAATATATCTTACAACAAGCCATCCAAATAACATCCCCAAACAATAATACAAGGGATCAACAATAATATTACTGATCAATCGTATTTCTATATTGGAAACTCTTAGCAATATAAGCATGCCCCCCGCCGCAGAAATGGTCAGGCATGTATATAGCAATTTGTTTCGTTCAAGGACTGTATGATTTTGTATTACTTTCCTAATAATATTTCCTACATGGAAGGCTGCATACGATGAACAGATCGTCCCAACCTGAAATATATTAAAATCCACAAGATAAAAAACATACCCTATTGTCAATGCTACTGCCGCTGATAGTGTACTCAGATAGTATTTTTTTCTATCTTCCAATATAAGTTTATACAGTATTTTTCGTATAATTGCATAAACAATATTTACTATAAATAAAACCGATAAAAACCAAGTTGGGTCTGACATAGAAGACCTTCCACGGAACAACAAAATCTTTATAATTTCATAGATGATTCCAAATACAGTCCTCTCACACATTTCCCTTTCAAATACTACCGGCATACAAAGGAACCATACTAAATAAACCATATTACAGATAACATAAGGAAAATAAAGAGAAACAATCTTACGTTTTATAAATTGTGTTATCTCTATATCATTACGATCTCCCCAAAGATATCCGGATATCATAAAGAAAACAGGCATATGAAATAAATAAATCAGTCTATGTCCCGGTCCTTGTGCATGTGCCATAACTACAAGCAGTATCAGTATTCCCTTCATAATATCTACCACTGTATCTCGTTTTTTCTTCTGCATCTCTATAATAACTCCAATATATCTTTTGGTGTTCTGAATGAGCAATTTCATTTCAGTTAAATATAGCCACTGTGTATAAGTTAATTGACTGCCTTAAGCAAATACTTTAGATATATTCTATTAATCTACCAATATATCTTTTTTCTTTAAATAATCCTTTAATTGCTTAATCTGTTTCTCATCGAATATCTTATAGCTTAACTTATAAAAATATGTATCTTCTTTAAGTTCAAGTTCTCTTCCATTTTTGAAACATTCTTCAATATAATATACATAATTGCAGAAAAGAGGCTGTGAATCGACCATCCCCCGAACTTCACTAAAATTATCCACTGCTATCTTGATACAATAATTTTGCATATAGAAATCAATAAGATAATCCTGTTTTTCCCAGTAGTAAAGTAAACAATCGCGAACAAAAGCGAATAGGTTTGTCCCCACATTGTTTAAAAAGAAACTAGCCCATCTCCCGCTAGTTACAACCTGTCCTTCACTAGCTCTATTAACCTTTTCTTTTTCTATTTTTATAGAAAAATATGGAGCTTGAAACAATTGTTCTATTCCCTTTATTGAAGTACATATAACTGTAGAATCAATCCATGCGCCCCCATATGTTGATAGAAGACATTGCCTCAATATATCAGAAAAAGAAGTAAGATTAATTATCCCCTTATTTAATTTATCGATAGTAAATCTCGGCAACTCAATATATTCCGAATAATTATCTTTTGTTATTAGAACAAATGTAACTTCCGGAACCTTTCTACATAAAGATCTAATCTGCTTTACACACATATGAACAACATCTGGCATGCTATTTTCACCTTGCCACCAGCATACCCACACAATATTACTTTCTAAACTTTTACATTTTTTTATTGGATATAAATCTATACCCCCATTTTTATAAAAATCGATTACTGGTGAAAAGTATGATTCAAGATGCTGCTGCATATAAACAGAAAATTCTTCATGTCCCAGTGTATGTCTATTTTTTATATATTGAAGAGCTATCTTAACATCAAAGTTTTTTGACAATTTTAGAAATTCAATTAATTTTTTATGGTATCTATTCATCACTGTCGCACCCATTCTCCCGCAAAGAATCAAACAGAATATTCATAGATTTCTGCCGATAATTCTCCAGAATCAGATTAACCGATCTCCAGTCCATATTATCTGTCTGAGTTATCTGCCTGGCACTTAAAATATTCCTATTTTTCATGCAAAATATATCTGCAATATTTTCAAGCCTATCATTATTATTACTTCCATCCTGACACAACTCATAGTAAAATGGAATATTGAAAATAATAGAAAATGCCAGTGCATGAAAAGAGCTTGTTACTACATAAGTAGCTTTCCGTATATACTGGAGAAATTCAACAGGTCCAACATCCAAAACATTCTTAACCCCTTTTATTGTCTTGACTGACTGATTTGAATTTATCGAAATCACCTTAATATTATTCGCATGAGCTAATTTTCTAGCAAATTCTAATGATTTAGTAACATTTGCAACGGTATATAATAAAACATATTTTTTCCCTTCAGGTTCTGATTCAGGTATAATCTTTCCCCATTCTCTGGCAGTAAGCAAAAAAACCGGATCACATACTGCTGTTATATCTCTATATACCCCAATCGCTTTTAAAAAATCAATTGCTTTATTTTCCCGTACTAAAATTTGTTGAAATTGATTAAGATCATATTTGATTCTTTCATTATCTTCCACTGAATTTGTTATACCTACACTTGCAGCATATGAATATCTCTTATATGCTGGCGCAAATTCAAGAAAATAATTCCAGTCACCTCGAGATAAATGTGGGTTCCATACTTGATCACTTCCAGCAATAAATAAATCATATTTATCATTTGCAGATGTAACGCAATCTTTGTCATAGGATTGAGAACTCAAAGTATAATACTTCTTATAAAAGTCCATAAACCTATCACTACGTTTGTCTAACTGTTTTGTCCTTATTGGGTAAAGCACCCTTCGGATTAATCTGCGGACTTTGTCCCCGATTCTCGTCTCATTTCTTAAATAAATCTTCTCAAGATAAGGGCTCCTGTAATCAAGGATCTCTATTTTATACTTCTTGCTTAATACGTACTGTAACGCATACGCTTGCAGTGCAGCGCCATAATTATTTGTCCTATGGAAAGTAAGGATAGCAATACATTTCATGGTTTCCCCTTCCTAGCCAGATTTTCCGGCTTAATATAAGTATTCCTCTGCTCTTTATTGCAACAGATTTTGTGCGTATTTAATTGTTGCTTTAAATATACTTTTTCTTCAACTGCAATACAAAGACTCCAAATAAAAGAATAAAATAAAATTGTTTGAAAAAAAAAAAAAAAATAGCTTGCAACAGCATAAAAAAGTAAAGGCGGAATTGTTGATGACATAACAGGAGCAAGCTGCCTCTTTTTTATATTCATATTGACAGTCTTTTTGATAATGAATATAACAAAAACGATCAATGCAACCAACCCAATGACACCGTAGTCATATAATGTCTCTATAAAAGAATTATGTGCATACCACCCAAGACCATATGGGTTAAATTTATATTTGACAGCATGCATTCCATTTCCGAACAATTTTTCACCAAATCCTTGACTCCCGTAATCAATGAGTATATTTCCCCACAACACTGTTCTTCCAGATAAAGTTGTATCTTCGCTGGTGAATCTTTGAAATATTTCTATATCCGATGTATTAATCAAATATAGTCCGACGACTGATACAATAACTACCATAAGCATTAATGAAAGCATTTTATTTAATTTTTTTCTAGATGTCTTTTGAACAATAGCATCTGAGATATAATATACAAAAATTCCTAGTAATAATGCTAAAAAACTAGAGCGCTTTGTTGAAATCATAATAAGAATCATTACAATAATAGTAAAAAAATTCCCTACTTTTTTCGAAAAGAAAAAATAAACCAAGGGCAGGACAGCCACACAATATGTCCCCCCTCCTATAGCAGAATTAACCTCTAAACTATTCAAATTAAACAAATTTATTGCTGTTATTCCCACTATGAGAACCACACCGCACATCGTGATTTTCCTAAATGTTTTTAATATACTCAAGTTTTTAAAAAGATTCTGGATAAGGATAAAAACCACGGGCCATGCCAGTACATCTATTATAAATTCATTAACCAAAGTCTGATTTATACTTCTATATCGAACTAATGATACAATTAATCCGTAAAGCACCATTAGGCATAGCAACCTGTTAACTCCTTTAAATTCTACTTTTCTCCTTAAAAGAATATAGGAGAATCCTAGTATTATAATAAGGTAGATTGATATCCTGTAAAGCCGGATCCAAAATGAATCAATTGTTGCTAAATATTGAATCCTTCCAATAGCTGATAAAAATATCAGTATATATATTAACGAAAAAATTATTCTATCTAAAGTCGTTTTCATAAGAATAGATCGCTTTCACTCCTATTTATTACCTTTATTTCTTTTCCTAGAAACCATTTCTTTAATATGATAATATTCAAATAACAGGTGGCTAACATACAAATCTCTCATAAACCGATATTTGAGATTACATAATCTTTTAAATCTTTTACTAGATAATACATTCCATGGTTCCTTTTGAAATAGGTTCTTTTTCTGCTGAGAATGTTCCTTTCGATTATATGATAAAAAGCAACGGTAGATCCTTTTTAGGTCACTCCAACACCTTAAACAGTATGACAAGTATTGTTCATCATCATCCATATCAAGATGTTTTTTCATTTCTGTAAGACTGTCATAGGATTCTTTTATTGCATTTTTCCTGTATTTCCTCGATGATGAATTGGGATTCATGTAGTAAATATACCAAACATGGTTAACAACACATACTTTACTAGCTTTTTGTAATAATTGAAGGTTCCAAACAATATCTTCTCCTATCGGCAACTTTTCGTCAAACAGCGTACTTACTGCCAGCTTCCTACTCACCAGTCTATTCCAAGGCCCCTGTCCCAAATAGGACCCATCACTCTGGTACTGTAATCTTCCTAGCATCCACTTATTTATATCTTTTATCTCATTATATTCGTATACCCTAATCCCTTGACTACTCCCCACCTTAAACTCCATCGTATCTGTGGTATACGTCGTCATATTCATTCCCATGACAATTTCAGCGTCATATGTTTCAGCAGTCCAGACGGCTTCTTTTAGGAACACCGGCGATAAAAAATCGTCTGCATCCACAAATAGGATAAAATCACCTCTGGATTTTTCCAAGCCAAAATTACGAGCGGCAGACACGCCTTTATTATTCTGATGATATACAAAGATGTTTTTATATTTATTTTCTATTTCGTAAAACCTCTCTCTATATCCAGAAGAGCTTCCATCATCAACTACTATGACTTCATAATCCGAAAATATTTGTGAATCAATACTTACCAAACACCTATGAAGCAATTTAAACTCCACATTATAACACGGGATAATGATGCTAACTTTACACATTTATTATCGCCCTCCTGCCTAATCAGAAGAATTAAATAAATATTTTTTCATTGTTCCATGTATATTCTTTTCAGTTGTTGATAAATCACACGCTCTGAAAAGTTTTCCTGTGCAAATCTTGAAATAAATTTCTTGTCAAATAAAGAGTTATTATCATACATATATCTCATCTTTTCCTCAAGATTATCTATGTCATTAAAAGGCACTTCCATGCCCAGTCTACTATCAAAATTATCTATTACAGCAGCAACCATAGTGGTAGTAATAGTAGGGATTCCACAGGCCCAGGCTTCAATAATAGGTACGCCGAAGGTCTCAAATCTGCTATAACATACCAAACAATCAGCGTTAGCGATACGTTCTGCGACCTGCCGTCTTGGCAAACTACCCGTGAGCATAATCTGTTTCTTCATAGAGAGATTATTAATTAATTTTTTAAGCGTATCATATTCTTCACCACCGCCCACAATAGTCAATCTAGCTGGCTTTTCTCGAAAACATTTAGTAAATGCCCGAACAATTTGATCAAACTGCTTCACTTTTACTAACCGCCCAACTGCAATAAATTCAAAGCCATCGTGTTTTATCATTGATGGCTGGAATTCCTGGTCTACCACGTTCGGTACAACATATATAGGAGTTATATTGTTCCCTTTTATCTCCTTTATTGCATTCACCAGCGGACTGCCTACACAGATACATGTATCAATATACTCAAAATATTTACGATATGCCTTGATCTCAATAAAATCCAGCGATTTTGTCAGCACCTTTGTCCAATGTTCAGTGACAACGATCTTTATACCCATCTGATGGAATGGGCGGAGTGCATCTGCAACCATCATCATTGCCGGATAGTGAACATGAATAATATCTGGCCAGCCATTTTTCTCACACACACGTTGCAGGAATTTACTCCACAAATGATTCCTGAGCTTCAAGAAATATAATGGGAAAACACGTGGAAAAAAATGCTTCGAATAGGTACATATCTTCATCCCACTCTCCTCCCAGGATTGGTATCCCCACCCTTTGATTACTTTATTTAGATGTAGTGAGCAGCAAAGGTAATATACCTCTTCTCCGTTTTTTTGGAGCATTTTTGCCTGCTCATACTCAAAGGAGCCCATCATATTATTACTTGGCTCGGGGTAGCTTCTGCCAATAACCCATATCTTCATTTGCTTTTTCATATCCTCATCTTTATTTCATAATACCTTTCTGTACCTGATCTAAAATCCTCTGGATACTGGTATCCAAATCAACAGATGGCACAAAACCGCTATCTTCATGGAGTGCGCTATATGCAACCCCAGTGCTACCAGAACCATTTCCATCTTCAACATTTATATTTGAGATAGATAACCCATTTACCTCAAAAACATCCTTTATGTGCTGGACTATATATTCAATGCTGTACTCTTTACCATTTCCAATGTTATATATCGACCTCCATTGTGTAATATCTGCCTCTAGAAGTCTTATAATCGCCTTTACTGCATCCTCAATATCGAGGAATCCAAATTTCTGGTTACTCCTTACTACTCGGAGTGTTTCACCTAAAAGTGCCTGTTTCACCAGCCGGTTCACAATCCTCTGGTCAAATCCGGGTCCGATCAAACTAGCCATCCTCAAATTCGTATATGGTATCCCAGCTTTTTTACACACGCTTTCTAGCATCAGTTCTGTTGCATATTTCCCCACTGCATAGGAACTTCCTAGACTCACTATTGTTTCTTCTGTTGCAAGCTCTTCTCGTGTCTGTGAATAGACACTCTGTGATGAGATATTAATGACTGCCTTAGCACCACATTCACTTAATCTGTCAAACAGACTCTGGATATATCTGAGTCCATCCGCCATCTCATCTCCTGACGTATTACGTGGGAAAGCGCAGTTCACCACTATGGAATCATCCAGAATCTGCTCACCTTCAATTGAGAAAATAATATCCTTACAACAATACTGTATATTTTTCATCGTGTTAACTTGTTGCATCTGGTCTCCATGGGCAGATAGAGCATACACAACGCACTCTGCTTTCCTTGTCAATGCAGCAGTTAAGTTACTGCCAAGAAATCCGCCTGCACCAGTAATAATAATTTTCTTTTCGTTATCCTTATTCATATATTGTTCCTATGTAGTCCGATTCCTCCATGCCTGGAAGAATCATTTCCTCTCCCTTATCTGAAATCACATGTGCAAGCTTCTGGATCTCAAGCATTTCAGCCTTCATCTGCTTAATGCTATCAGCCTTTCCAAGAATACGTACTGTAATCTGCGCCAATAGTCCCTTCATCTTTTGCGTTATTTCATCGCCTTCTGGATGCGCAACAACAACTTTTATTACACCTGGAAGCTTCTCAATCTCTTCCAAACCAGTGATCTTTGCAATTTTTCCGGGCTTACAAAGCAACGATACATTATAAGCATATTTTCCTCCAAAATAAGGATCTGCTTTTTCTGCAATATTGGGTTCACCCATTTTTCCAGTTAGTGCAAAATGAATGAGCATATCCAACGGATCATAACCACACATTTCTTTCAGGTTGATATATTCAAGGCTTCCCGTAAGTCGGTAACCAATATCATAAACCCAGCACTCTCCATCAACTTTTTTGCTCTGCATAAACATCATGCCGTTCTGAATACCCAAAGACCGGAACATTTTCTCCATCTTAGGAGCTGTTTCTTTCAGAAATCTGGGCTGCACAGAAGATGGATATGTATACCCGGCAGGAAGCGGGATTACTCCTTCCTGGTTATGCTTAACATGACGGTTTCCGATCATCATAAGGTAGTATTGTCCATCAACAAATAGCCAAAAAATTGTCGCCTCTGCCTCATCGATATATCGCTCCACAAGGAATTCCTTTGATTCAGATGTATGGGCCGCAAAGTCCATAGCAGTACGCAGTTCATCCTTGGAATGGCACACCGTTATGCCTCTCGCACCACTGCTTTCACTTGGTTTAACAATTACAGGATACACGATATCATCTGCAGTTTTGTCAAAATTATCTATATCAATTATATATTCTGGAATTGTGGGCACATCAAACTCACGCATCAACTTTTTATACTTTTGTTTATCGATGAATATCTCAAATTGTTCCTTCGTACCATATGCTGGCAGTCCAACTCTCTCACACATATCTGCATAATAGGGCAACACTGAATCTGTGAAACCGGTAAGAACGCCATCAAAATTTTTTTCTTCAATCAATGCGACCATTGCCTCAATGTCACTTGTACTGACATAATAGGCCTCATCCGCCATCTGCTTGGCCGGTGACCTATCCAGCGCATACCAGTCTGTCACGCCAGTCACGATGCCCATTGCCCTTGCGTGTCTGATAATCTCACAGGAGATCCTTGAACCTCCAAGGATCAGAAGTCTCTTTCCTTTTAAATTCATCTCTGTACCCTCTTCCTGATTGATATACCGATAGAATTAAATCAGCAAATCATCTTTTTCTTTTAATTCTGAGCCTTACTCCATGTATGTATAGCATTCACGATTGCCAGCATGTCTCCCTCTGAGTATCGCTGGTCACAGACCAGGGATAGCTCATTTTCCCGCACTCCTACAGGCGCACCCATAATTTCCGGCCAGTGGACAGGACAATAAATTCCTTTATCTATCAGATAATTTCTCAAACTGTCACGTTTTTCCATTTCCATAATAAGCGGGAGGAATAATGGAACGTCCACAGACAAATCCATATGTGGAACACTGATAAGAGTCCCGAGGTCAGCAAGACCATCTATAAGAATTTCTGTATTATTTCTTCTCTGGTTTATTACTCCATTTATATCTATACCCTTAACAATACCCAACGATGTATCATCAATTTTTAGCAACCGGTCCGCATGGATCAGCTCATTTTCAAATGTTGCCTGCGTGAGCAGAAAATTTTCCTTTGATTTAATTTTTCCAGTTAGATAACTGTACTTCTCATGCATCGCCGCAATCTTCTCTTCCACCGCATGATTGCTATCCATCTCAGGTTTTTCTGAAAGCTGACCAAATTTTTTCCCAATCCAACCGCCTGTTGGAATCGGAAACCACTTTCTCAAGCTTGCCACCACATAATCACTGCCTTCAGACACAACGTCTTTGCGAAGGAGAGAGTGCGTGATATCCTCAATGACGATAGCCCCCGCTTTCTGCACTTCTTTAATAAAGCTGCGAACTCCACTTGTATCCAACCCGAAGTAGCTCATAGTCAAAACTACAGAA
The DNA here is from genome assembly GCA_944377705.1 of uncultured Mediterraneibacter sp. Taxonomy (GTDB): domain Bacteria; phylum Bacillota; class Clostridia; order Lachnospirales; family Lachnospiraceae; genus Mediterraneibacter. The sequence continues at coordinate 13,529 of CALWFS010000002.1, forward strand.
TGAGCGCCGCATTGTGGCGTCTGGTATGTAAACCTACCACTCTCATATCCAACATTGTAAAATTCTATTTTTAGTCCTCTATCTATAAACTCCTGCAGCATAGAAATGCAACAATATGATGGAGCATAAACAATATCAATCTTATGATTATTTAGAATATCCCGAATCGCAATATTTATAGCGTTCCTTCCAGAGAATGTGAAACAATCATCTGCCATAACAGGCAACCAACTAATAAATTCCTGATTTCCCTTTTTTTCACTGCCGTCAAGCCAGAAATAACTCCCAATTTCTGAATATTTCATACCACCCGTTTTTTCTCCTCCCGCCTTTTCTTGTTTTAATACACAATACGTGCCATAATCTTTTACCTGGTTTGCCCCACGTACCACGATATCTGAATGTTTCAGCACTTTCAATATTGTAGCTAATATAATCTTCACATCTAACCAAAAGGAAATTTTATCCATATATTCAATATCCATGGCAAATCGGTCATCCCAAGGCAAATTATTTCGACCGTTTACTTGAGCTAGCCCAGTAAGTCCAGGTCTAACATCATGCCTTTTTCGTAAATTGGAAGGATAATGGGGGAGATAGAAAATTGAAAGTGGACGCGGTCCAACTATGCTCATATCTCCCTTAATTATATTTATCAATTCCAACAACTCATCCAAACTACTAGCGCGGAGAAATTTTCCAAATTTAGTCAATCGCTGTGCGTCCGGAAGCAATCGTCCGTCCCCGCCAATTTCATTAGTCATACTGCGGAACTTCAAAAGAAAAAAAACTTTCTCATCTTTTCCGGGTCTTGGCTGTTTGAACACAACTGGGCTTCCGAGTTTCACACGCACTAAAACAGCTGTAATAAGTAGCAATGGACTCAGAAATACTAGGGCTACCATAGATAACACAACATCCAATATTCGTTTTATATAACTTCTGTAAAGGCCATTTTTACTCATTTTCCCATTCTCTCGCCTGTCAATTACTACTCGCCTAACTTCCTTGCCATCTCAAAAAATTTCCAAGCTTTCTTAACTTCATTATCTGATATATGCTGGTTATGTTCTACATAGGGGAAGCTGTACCCCCCCCAGCTATTTCGCTATGCCTTTTAACATAGTCATCAAAACTACATATCTTTCTTGCGGGAATTCCCACATACACTCCATTAGGTTCCAGATCCTTTGACACAAGTGCCCCAGCGCCTACAATTACGTTTTCACCAATCCTTACATTCGGCATGATCATAGCATTATATCCGAGATACACATTATCCATGACCTCAATACAACCAACTTCTTCTGGGAAGTATCCCTTACCAAGCCTATTCAAAATAACAAAAGAAGCGTCATGCGTAATAAATCGAACTCCCGCAGAAACCATAATATTGTTATGAAGTTTTATCAGTTCCGGATAAATAGGAATCAATCTTGGCTGGAAATAGACATTTTCACCAACTGAAGCAAAAATATGCTTTTCCTTGAGATATCTTCCACGCCCTCCGGCACCTCTTTTTGTAGCAAGTTTAATCGTCTGTAACAATCGCTTTTTGTTCATCTCTAAACACCCTCAAAGTTGCCCATCCAGTAATTATAATATTCTTCGTAAAATAAATCGGTTTCTTATAATTCAGGATCGAGTCCTGCATTCAAATATTTTTGCTATTACTTATTCAATAAATTGATTTAGATTTCTCATTTTGGGTTAAAATATATATTCAAACTCCCTTTACGCTATCCAAAGCTTCATGCCTTCTGCAGATGCAGAGAGCAATTGTTATGGTGATGAAATATTATCCCTCAAACGATATGCAGGGAAGAAGCTGGTATCATTCAATTTCTTCTCCATATCTACATTTCCTTTGCTTCTTATATCCACAAGTTCCTGATAAGCCTCTTTATTAAAAATCTTTCTTCCTATATAAAAGTCTATAATCCCATCTGGAGCCAGATTCATTTTGTATTGAAATATGCCATCATCGGAGCCGTATCCCCCACCAAGCACAAAATTCTTCAACCCCTTCTCTTTCGCCCACTTGATAATTTCATATTTAAGGAAATCATTTGCCCTTGTATAAAAATACTCTGAATCTGTTCCTCCCAGATAAGAGTAGCAATTATTTGTGCCATATAAAACAAGCTCTGTAGAAATGATCTTTTCTTCAAACTTCACATGGAACATAATTGCATTATCATCCATAGACATTAATTCTTCAAAAAACGCTTTCTTAAAGTAAAACTGATTCTCTGCATCACTGCGCTCCATAGTCCCATAATAAATACGGAGGAAATCCTCCATATATTCCCCTGTCTCATCAATAATAATCTCCAAAGCATATGTGTTAGCCCGCTTGACATTTTTCCTAACTTTTTGTTTAAAGTCCATCCAAATTTCATCCATAGAGCTTTCCAGATTTCTCACAACATTATGTGTCCGGCTCTCTGTTTCTCCACAGTAATGCTGATAGTAATCGCTGAACAGTTCAAATCGGACAAACTCACAAACATAATTGTTGTCCATGCAATACCGGCTGTAAGCTTCATTAAGTGAGTCGTAATCATCAATTTCCCCCAGAAAACCGCCATATCCATACGGTGTAATTAAGTCGAAATATGTATCCTTCGGAAGCATTCCAGCAAATTCATGATCTCTTGATACGTCTCTTTTAAACACTACGTTAATCGCACGATCACCACCATTTTCGTAATATAGAAGAATTGGCACACCATTACTTTCATCTTCACGCATAAATGCATCAACATATTCATTTAAATAAAAAACATCATAATCTTTGATTGATTTTACGGTATCATTCCAATGCTGCTTCTCTGAAATCCGAATTTCAACTATACAACTCATTTCAAATTCTCCATCCAATCCACGAGTGCCATTTTAATCAAAACACCTTTCGATAATCTCACAAATCTTATCCACCTGTCCCGCTGTCATCTTATTATCACTAGGTAAACATAGCCCTCTCTCAAAGATATCTGCCCCCACATCAGTAACTGTTGCCCCAGCAATATAAGCATTGCTCTTTCCACGACCATTACCTACCGTAGTCACAAACGGATTCATTCGATAAATCGGCTGCATATGCATGGGCTTCCAGATCGGTCTTCCTTCTGCATTGAAAGCCATTAATGTTTCTAATATCTCCGTCGGACAGCTTTTTCCCGGTTCGTGCACATACAACGCTTCCTGCTCCCCCCGCATCTGTTTACACATTGCTTCTTTATTGACAAGCAAACAGCTCAGCCAGTAGTTCGGCTCTATATCAGCCCCATCCAACTTTACTGGATTCATCATGACCGGCAGGTCTTTCAGATTTTCCCTATATCTTTCATAAATTACTTTCTTTTGACTTCTATGCTCTTCCGCATATGGAAGCTGCCCCCTTAACACCCCTGCGATGATATTACTCATACGGTAGTTGTAGCCCACTTCCTCATGCTGATACCACGGAGCATTCTCCCTGCTCTGTGTAGACCATTTCCTTGCTTTGTTCGCCCACTCCAGATCATCTGTCAAAAGAATCCCTCCACTGGACCCTGTGATCAACTTATTGCCGTTTGCTGACAGTATTGATACATCTCCAAACTTTCCTGTCTGGATGCCGTTATAGGTCGCGCAGAACGATTCTGCCGCATCCTCCACAATCAACGCATCGTACGCATCGCAGATTTTCTTGATTTCTTTCATCTTTGCAGGAGTGCCATACAGATGAGCCATAACCACCAGCTTTACATCCGGATAAATCTCAAACGCCTTTTCAAGGGCAACCGGATCCATGTTCCAGGTATCGTACTCTGTGTCGATAAACACAGCCTCCCCTCCCTCATATGCCACCGGGTTCACAGTGGCGTCAAAGGTCATGTCAGAACAGAATACTTTTCTTCCCTCCAGGACACCATGTCCCACTTTTGGCTGACCATACAGTTTTTCGCCGCACAACTTCACTGCCAGATGCAACGCCGCCGTACCGCTGGACAGAGCCACCGCATATTTGCATCCAACCTGTTCCGCGACCATACGCTCCACTTCATTGATGTTCTCGCCTACCGTGGATACCCAGTTCGACCGAATTGCTTCATCCACCCATTTCTGCTCATCCCCATGCATCGTCGGGGATGAAAGCCACACTTTATTTTTGAACGGTTCTATTCCCTTAAACCTCGGATCTGTTAAGTACTTTTCCATATTCATTGCCCATTTGCTCCTCTTTTATCCTTTCAATACAGCAGCCTGACTGCTGTATCCATTACTATGATTCAGAGTTATCATTTTTATCCCTGTCTCGCAGATCCGGTTTATAATTCTCTACGATCCCCGCGACGATCTCTTTTATCCTTCCATCCTCATGGCGGCTCTCCTCATCCAGCTCTTCAAGCTGTCTTTCAAATTTCTCGTCGTCCATCTCAATCGGCTTCCCTATATGGATCAGTTCATTTTCCGTGGCCTGCATCCCTTCTTCGTCCATGAGCAGTTCTTCATACAGCTTTTCTCCCGGACGAAGACCAGTATATTCTATCTTAATGTCCACATCAGGCTCATACCCGGACAGGCGGATCAGATTTCTCGCCATATCATCGATCCTGACCGGATCTCCCATATCCAGGATAAAGATTTCGCCGCCCTTGGCATAATAAGACGCCTGGAGCACCAATGATACTGCTTCTGGTATAGTCATGAAGTATCGGATGATGTTTTTATCCGTGACAGTCACCGGACCGCCTGCGGCAATCTGTTTCTTAAACAACGGGATCACGCTCCCGTTGCTCCCCAGCACGTTCCCGAAGCGAACGGCTACAAAGTCTGTATCCGGACACTTTCTGTTCATCATCTGCACGACCATTTCACATAGCCGCTTGGAAGCGCCCATGATGTTCGTCGGATTCACCGCCTTATCGCTTGAGATAAGGACAAATTTTTTTACCCCCGCGACAGCTGCCGCTTTCGCAGTCTTGTATGTCCCGATCACATTATTCTTGATCGCCTCGTTCGGACTGTCCTCCATCAGCGGAACATGTTTGTGCGCCGCCGCGTGGAATACCATATCAGGACGGTATTTCCGCATGATCCAGCTGATCCGGTTCATGTTCCTCACAGACCCGATGAGCACATCAAGCTTCAGTGTATCCCCATACTTCCTGATCAGCTCCTGCTGGATGTCATAGGCATTATTCTCATAAATATCAAAAATCACCAGCCTTCTCGGCTGCGCGCCTGCAATCTGCCGGCACAGCTCGCTTCCGATCGAGCCGCCTCCCCCGGTCACAAGCACAGTCTTCCCTCTGATTGAGTGAAGAATCTCCTCATTGTTTACTTTCACCTGAGCCCGCCCCAGCAGATCGGTGATCTCCACGTCTCTAAGCGTACTCACGCTGACTTCCCCGTTGACAAGCTGATATATCCCCGGCACGGTCTGCATCCAGCACCCTGTATCTTTGCACAGGTTCAGGATGTCCTTCCGGTTCTTTCCCGTTGATGCAGGGATCGCATATATGATACGGTTGATATTATATCTTTTTACCATATCAACAATATCATACCTGTCTCCGACAATGGGGATCCCTTCCAGCATCCTTCCCTTTTTATTGGGATTGTCGTCAATGATACAGCAGACTTTTACATCCGTGTACTTCGAGTTGATCAATTCCTTGATCAGTGTCTGTCCTGCCCGGCCTGCTCCGATGACCATAACCCGGTCCTGGCTTCTGCTGTGCTCCATCTCACTACGATTCGTATAAAACCGGATCACCCTGTATGAAAAGCGTATCCCCGTTGTCAGGCAGAAACTCATAATATATCCCATCAGATACCAGCTGGCCGGCATATGGAGTCCCATAAACAAGGCTCCGCCCACATAGGCAAAAATCAGAATTATATACGCCGTGATGATCGACTGGAGTTCCGCCATACTGGCCAGCCGCCAGATGCTGTGGTACAGCCTGCACCAGTAGAAAACGACTAAGGTAACTATGATCCAGTATGGCATAGCCCACAGATATCCCTGGAGATATCTATCCGGAATCAGCCACGGCCTGAAATCAAACCGCAGTACCAAAGCAGCATAATAGACAAATGCGATTGTAATAGCATCCGCCAGCAGGAGAAGCAAGGCCCTGTGTATCCATTTCAGGCCCGCCCCTTTTTTCCTCTTATTCATGGCTGTTCTGCCTCCTGCGTCTGTATATATAGATCAATACGCCTACTGCGAGAGCAATAGCTGCCGCAGTCAGCGCATTGACCGGATCCACAGTATTCGGCACAGCCGCTGTGGTAGTATTCTCCATTATTAAGGCCGCGTCAGCGGCATTTCCATACAAAAAAATAGAACTTTCGATATAGTTCAGGTCTCCCATACTCTCTTTTCATTCCCTTATGTACTTCTGCAATTTTACAGCAGGGGATTCCCTGCTTTGTTTCTTGGAAAAGGGCGCGCCTGATCCTCTCATGCGCGCCCAATGATGTCAGACACATTATTATCTCGTTTTTTTGTATACTACAGTGCCAGTCACTCCCAGGACAACTGCTGCTCCCAGCAGACCTGCCCATGCGAATGTCGTGCCTGTCTTCGGAGATGTGCCGACTGTTGCGTCTGTGCCGCTTACTTTTGCGATCACTGCCACTGGGGAGAGATCCTCAAAAGTTGCGCTCACTACTTTGTTTGTATAGTCCACATTTGATGGAGCTATCACTTCCCAAGTAGATCTGTCTGTGCTGTAGTGAAGCACAGATACATCTGAAACGCTGTCAGATAAAGACGGTACTGACAGTGACACCTCATATTTGCCATCAGCTGTCTGCACTCCACCATCAAGCGGAGACACATCATAGAACTTCGTCAGCATTGATTTTCCAGCCAGCTGGTCTGTCAGCTGCGGCGCGAGTTCTGCGATGCTCTGAAGTGTCGCTGCACCAGAATTAACATCTGTGATCTTTGCTAAAACTGTCGCGTCTGAAAGATTTGATGCTGAAACTTCTGCAAGCGTATACTTGCCTGCGGAAGCCCCGGTCACTGCCATCTCCCCGCCTTTGCTTCCTATCGCAAATACGCTTATCGCCTGTGTGACGATAAGAGCTGCAGCAAGAAGCGTTCCAAACACTCTTTTCTTCATAGATGCTCATCCTTCCTTTCTTTATTTTTCTATAGATACCAGAACGGCCTGCACCAGATAGCGCTTGTCCGCCTGGGTACCATAGCATGTTGATAGTGTGATGATCTTGTCATCCTCTGTTACTTTCTGCCCTGCGTCAATGCAGGCTCCCATCTCTCTGACCGCAAAGATGGATTCAAGATATTGACGATAATTCTCTTTATCCGCAAAGTTAAAGCTCTGCATAAGATGCCTGTCGTCATACAGATAAGCCGCGAATATCCGGTAATGACGGATCGCGTCAGGCGTATAGATCAAAATGTCTCTGTTTGCGTCAAAAAAACTTCTGTCCTGATAGTTCAGAAGATTCTGGAACATACTTCCATTCGCCATATCGTGGCCGTAGATCACAGTATTGGGGTCTTCAAAATCCCGGCTGTTATAGCTCTCTGTATAGATTGCTCCCTCCGGGCTTTCCACCCCATCGATCGTATGAGTCAGATAGTATGTATTGTCTGATTCACTTTGCATGACCGGATAGTCAATGGCAGTGCCCGGGATGGTAATCCATGCGTAAGCCTCCGGATTCCTCGCCTGCAGAGAAGCGAAATCAATAGGGATCTCTACCGGCTCCTCCGGCGTGACTTCCGTCTGAGGAACTCCGGTCCCGACTTCATCTCTGAGCTCTTCATAGTCCTCTCCCGCGTCCTGCTGGCGCAGATACATCCATATCCCCGCTGCCGCGCAGACCGCTGCTGCAAGAAATATTATAATACTGATTATCAGATATTTCCTCTTCACGGCGTCTCTCCCTTTATCGTGCCGCTCTCTGTATAGAAAGTCTCTATGATCTTTTCGTAAAGAGCTTCGTCATCCACATGGTATTCATCATAATACTGGCCGTCCACAGGCTCTCCTGGCACTGTCCAGCCTTCCGCGGCGCTCCCCTCGGACGCGCTCTGCATCAACCTGACGAATTCGTCATTCCCCATGCTGGTTACCATGTACGGTTTCATTGTTTCATACAGCTTCCCGGCAAATCCGGAGTCTTTTGCCATAAGGCCTTTCACTGATTCCCCCAGTGCCCGGATAAATTCTTCCTGGCGTTCCATTCGCGCAAGCGCGCTCTGCCGCTCTTCTGTATCTCTGTATCTTACAAATATTTCGGTATTTTCTTCATTTAATGTCACCTGAGATCCTGCCGCAAATTCCGGATATTCAGGCTCCAGGCTGTCATTGGGAACTGTAACTGCCACCGGACCGACGCTCTGGATGAGCGCTGTTATGCCATCCATATTCAGTGCGCAATACCCCTGTATCGGAAGTCCGTAGAACAGATTCGACACTGCCTCCTCTTCCAGCCGGCAGCTGTTATGTCCGCCGTCACCGTATGAATAGGCAAGACTGATATGGTCTGTCGATTTCCCAAGGCTTTCCCCTCCCGGGGCAAATGTCTCGATCTCTGTCATCGTATCTCTCGGTATCGAGATCACAGTAACCGTGTTCTCCACCCGATCCCTGGAGATCAGATAGATGGCGTCTGCCTGTCCGGCATCCGCCTGACCGACGGATGTTTCTGACTTTTCTCTTGTATCTATCCCAAGTATTAGGTAATTACTCAGATGATCATTGTACTCATATGTTTTCCCATCCCATATCACAGTTCCCGAGGTCCGGGCTGCGGCACTCTGATGCTGAGCTGTCCCCGTCTCTTCCGACTTCTCCGTGTGTAACCCGCGCAGGATGAGAACTCCTGCTGTCGCCACAACAATTATCACAGCGCCCAGAGGGATCAGCCACAGCTTCTTTTTGCGTTTTCTGCCATTGGACATTTCACATCTCCGCTTTATTTTTGTTTGGTTTTCCCATAATAGCCATATTTGGAATAATATTTATTTGTCTTTTTCACATCTACTTTATTCAGCACAGCTCCAAGCATCCTGCATCCGCTCACTTCCAGCTGTTCTCTTGCTTTTATTGCTATTTTTCGGCTGACCGCGTCACTTTCAATGACGAGAATGGCACCGTCACACTGCCCTGCAACCACAGCCGCGTCGATCAGATTTGCGATGGGCGGAGTATCAATCAGCACATAATCATACTTCTCTCTCAGGGCCTGAACCATAGCTGAGAAGCTCTCCTGCCCCAGCAGTTCTGACGGGTTCGGCGCCACCGGTCCGGAAAACACGATATCCACCCCGGTAAAATTCGTCTGATATACGATATCTTCCATCTGGCATTGTCCGCTCAGATATTGGGACAGTCCTTCTATCCTGCCTTTCACCTGAAACCTTTTGATAAAACTGGATTTGCGGATATCTGCATCCACTATAATAGTGTTCTTTCCCATTTTTCCCATTTCAAAAGCGAGATGAAAAGCAATATCGCTCTTCCCCTCATTTGGATAGCAGCTGGTCAGAACAATGGTCTTTATCTCTGCACCTGTAAACTGGACATTCGTACGGAGGGTCTTAATGGCTTCTTCATAGAAATAGTCCTGCCGCCTGGGGTCCGTCATGACTACTTTTGACTCTGTCATTTTCGCTTCCTCCTCTTCCTTCTTCTCCGGGACTGGTTATCCTTCTTGTCTGAAATATAATCCTTCCTGTCCGGCACGCTGGCCAGAGTGGACAGTCCGAGATATCTTTCTATATCATCCTCTGATTTAATACTGTCGTCCATCAGCGTCATCAGAACAACGACCCCTGCCGCCAGAACCAGCCCGGCAAGAGCTCCCAGCACCACATTCCTGGTCATACTGGGACTGACCGGCTTTTCAGGCACGATCGCATTTTCAATTACCTTGGGCGGTACAACTTCCATCTGATCGCCGATATACTCTGAGGAGACATCTGCAAGCGTATCTACAAGCTCCTGCGCAAGCTGCGGATCTGAGTTCTCCACCGACAACTCGAGGATACGGGTATCGCTTGGATTGTTAATGGATACCGCTTCCCTCAAATCCTCATACTCCGTGTCAACCCCCAGTTCATCGATAACCGCCTGAAGGACTGTGCGGCTTGTAATCAGCATACTGTAATCTTTTGTAAGCTGGCTTCCCAGCTGAAGATCTGCAAGCGACGCCAGCGTCGTCTCTTTTGTCAGGACAAGCATCGTAGAGGTGGCCCTGTAAACAGGAGTAACCAGCATCTTTGTATATGCGCCCGCAAGCACTGCCCCCGCAATCAATGCGGCAATTATGATGAGAGCCCGCTTTTTGAGCGCATAGAATATTTCCAGCAAGTCAATTTCCATCTCATCGTTATCATGTATCTTTTCCATTTTTGGTTTTTCCTTTACTGTTTTATTGAGAAGAATTCCGGAAGCCTCTTATGACTCCGAGCCCGTTTTTATAAAGTACTCTCTCCACGTATTCCTCTTTGAGGGACTTTTTCATCCACTCAACCGCGCTTTTTGTCTCCGGACTGCGCTCTCTTATATTATGCATGTCTGTGCCAAATAAATCAACCATTTCTTTGCGCAATAGCCGCCGGCACCATCGTGTTGTATCATGATACCATTTTCCCCCTGCAGACCTGGAATTCAGCTGGATCAGCGCCCCCTGCCCCCTGAGTTCTTCAACTCTGCCCGCAGTCCGCACTGCCCCGTACCGCTCCGCATGCGCAATAATGGGAATATAGCCCGCAAAGACAAGATCCTTCACTGCCCTGAATATGTAGGAGTAGGATACATCCGGGCGAAATTCTGTAAGGACATGGCGGCTGCCGCCTATGGTGAGTAGTTTCCCCTCTTCCAGAAGATCCACCACATCCTCTGAGTACATGATCTCCTGTCCCGGTATGATGCGGATATCCGCATCAAGCTCCTGGCGCGCGCGCTTCTGCACTTCCCTGCACAAAGTCCGTATTCGATCCGGACAGATATTCGGATACATAAACGAATAGTGAGGGGTGGCGACTACCTCTGTGATCCCCTGCCGCCATGCCTGATCCAGCATTTGTATACTCTCCTGCATATCTTCCGCGCCATCGTCAAGGCCCGGGAGGATATGGCTGTGTATATCCATGATTCGCGTCATTGCACAACGCCCCTCTTTCTGCTTTTCTGCGTCCGGCTGCGTATCTTCCTCACATCCCGGCGCAATTTTTGTAAAATTATCTCGTATTCCACTCTACTGACCACTCTAATATTACTCTCTTCCTATGTCTATGTCAAGTGGAAGATATAGGAGTACACTCCGAAAATTTGACAGTCGAATAGATTGATAAAGACGTCACAGCCTCGTCTTAAAGTCCGTATACCCAAATGTATTTACGATCTCGCATGTGCCATCCTCTCTTTCAAGGACGATATCCGGGAGCCGCATCCCGTTAAATGTATTTGTCTTCACCATCGTATAGATCGCCATGTCCTGAAATTCCAGCCTGTCTCCGCGCCTGAGCGGCTGCGCAAAGGAATAATCCCCGATCACGTCCCCTGCAAGGCATGTGGGGCCTGCCAGCCGGTACACATAAGCTGCCGCGCATTCACCGGCATGTTCTTCCGCCGGATCCCCCGCGTCTTTAAGCGGCGGCCTGTACGGCATCTCAAGCACATCCGGCATATGACACGCGGCAGAAGCATCCAGGATCGCGGTCTTCATTCCATTTTCCACGATATCCAGCACCTCCGTTATGAGCTCCCCCGCGTTCAGCGCCACTGCCTCCCCGGGTTCCAGATAGACTTCCACCCCATAAGTCTCCTGCATACGGCAGATGCAGCGCTTCAGAAGTTCTCTGTCATAGTCTTGTCTTGTAATATGATGTCCACCGCCGAAATTCAGCCATTTCATCCTGTGCAGATATTTCCCGAACTTCTCTTCCACCGCTTTCAGAGTCTTCTCCAGATCGTCGGAATTCTGTTCGCAGAGTGTGTGGAAATGCAGTCCGTCCAGCGCCGCAATGTCTTCCTCCGACATCTCTTCCTCAAACTTTTCCGAGGTGACGCCAAGTCTGGAAAACGGCGCGCAGGGATCATAGATTGCATGTCCTTCCTGGGTAGAACACTCCGGATTGATCCTCAGTCCTATGCTTCTGCCTGCCTGCTTTGCCTGATCCTTGTATCTCTTCACCTGCGCCGGAGAATTAAATACAATATGACCGCACAGCCTCAGGATCTCCGGCATCTCCTCTTCCTGATACGCCGGAGAAAAGATGTGGGTCTCTTTCCCCATTTCCTCATATCCCAGCCTTGCCTCATACAGCCCGCTCGCTGTGGTCCCGTCCAGATACTGACCGATCAGCGGGTACAGCCGATACATGGAAAAAGCCTTCTGCGCAAGCAGGATCTTACATCCCGTCTCCTCGCAGATCCCTTTCAGTATTTCGAGATTTCTCCTGATTCCCTCCTCCCGAACCACAAAGCAGGGAGTCTTTAGCTGTTCTCTTCTCATACTACAAGCTCCGGATTCTCGCTGATCTTCCACGGCAGCCCCCACTTATTGAGCGCGTCCATGAACGGATCAGGATCAAATTCTTCCATATTATATACTCCCGGCTTCTGCCACGTCCCTGTCATCACCATCATTGCCCCGATCATCGCGGGAACGCCGGTCGTATAAGCCACTGCCTGAGAGCCCACTTCCTTATAGCATTCCTGGTGGTCACATGTATTATATATGTAGAGTTTCTTCTCCTGCCCGTCCTTCTTTCCGACAAAGATACAGCCGATATTAGTCTTTCCCTTCGTGCGCGGTCCCAGTGAAGAAGGATCCGGAAGCACTGCCTTTAAGAACTGAAGCGGCACGATCTCTTTTCCTTCGTACATGATTGGCTCTATGGATGTCATGCCTACGTCTTCCAGACATCTTAAGTGGTTCAGATAGCTTTCACCGAATGTCATAAAGAAACGGATTCTCTTAATCCCCGGGATATTGAGCGCCAGGGACTCGATCTCTTCGTGGTGGAGCAGGTACATGTCTTTTTCTCCGATCTCCGGGAAATTGTATACCCTCTTGATTTCCATCGGCTCTGTCTCTACCCAGTGTCCGTCCTCCCAGTAGGAGCCTTTTGCGGACACTTCGCGGATATTAATCTCCGGGTTGAAGTTCGTTGCAAACGGATAGCCGTGATCCCCGGCATTACAGTCCAGGATATCAATATAGTTTATTTCGTCAAAATAATGTTTCAGAGCGTAGGCGGAAAACACGCTTGTCACGCCCGGGTCAAAACCGCTGCCCAGAAGAGCGGTAAGTCCTGCTTTCTCAAACTTCTCCCTGTACGCCCACTGCCATTTATACTCAAACTTCGCCGTATCTTCCGGTTCATAATTTGCCGTATCAATATAATGAGCGCCTGCTGCCAGACATGCATCCATGATCGTAAGATCCTGATACGGCAGCGCCAGATTGAGCACTGCTTCCGGTTTTTCTTTTTTGATCAGGGCTGTCAGCGCTTCCACGTCGTCCGCGTCCACCTGGGCGGTCGTGATCTTCGTCTTCGTACTCCCTTCCAGCTTTTCTTTGAGCGCATCGCACTTTGATACTGTCCGGCTGGCAATGCACAGCTCTGTAAACACTTCATCATTCTGGCAGATCTTGTGGATCGCCACGCTCGCTACTCCTCCGCAGCCAATCACCATTACTTTTCCCATTTTTCTTCTCCTCTCCGCCCGGCAGTTTCCGGGCACTCGCCTGTTATTATCTTATCTGTATTCTGTTTATTATCTCATTTATTTACGATCGCAATCAGCATCTCCCTGATGATCTTGCACGCCGCCGCTGTGGAAGCCCCGGTCGGATCACAGGGCGGGCAGAGTTCGTTCACATCGCAGCCAATCAGATTTGCTCTTTCGCACACTTCAGTCACTGCCCGCATTGCAGTGAGGAAATCCACTCCGCCCGGCTCCGGAGTCCCTGTCCCCGGGAACACAGACGGATCCATCACATCCAGGTCCACCGTAAAGTACACCGGCACGTCTCCCAGCTTTTCCAGGACCTCTCCCAGCCCTTTCAGGCTGAATGGATGAAAATCCGTATGCCCGCTCTTTGCCCAGTCAAATTCATGCTTTTCACCGGACCGGATGCCAAACTGGTGGATGCGCCCATCTCCCAGAAGATCCCAGCACCGCCGGATGACACAGGCATGTGACAGCTCTACTCCCAGATAATCTTCTCTGAGGTCCGTATGCGCGTCAAAATGAACAATATGCAGATCCGGATATTTCTTTACAGCCGCACGCACGCTTCCCAGCGTGACCAAATGCTCGCCGCCGATCATAAACGGCAGTTTCCCGTCTTCGAATATCCCGGCGGCACACTCTTCAATCTGCTCCAGCACCCGCTTAGAACTTCCGATCGCCAGCTCCAGATCCCCCAAGTCATATACCTTATCCTCGATCAGCTCTTTGTCCTGATACGGGCTGTATATCTCCAGGCCGTAAGAATCTCCCCGTATCGCCGCTCCCGCAAAACGGGTTCCCGGCCGGAAGGATGTGGTAGAGTCAAACGGCGCTCCGAAGATCACTACATCCGCCGCACTGTACTCTGCGTCACATCCGATAAAATTTACAATATTTTTGTTCATATTCATCTCTCCACATCCTCCAGCAGCTCCTCTACATATGCCGGGAGCGCAAACACTCCCGCATGCAGCCGCGGTTCATAATATTTCGTGTGGATGCCTTTCAGCTTCCACGCCACTTTATCCAGATCATCCAGAGGATGATACTTCTTTGACGCAAACCCGAACAGCCAGTGCCCTGAAGGGTAAGATGGGATATGCGCCTGATATACCCGGCAGATTGGGAAGGTTTCTACGATGCGCTTGTGCATCCTCTGGCACTGGAATGCCTCCTCCGTATAGAACGGGCTCTCATTCTGGTTGATCATGATCCCGTCCCCGTGCAGCGCATTATAGCAGTTGCCGTAAAACTCTTTTGTAAACAGACCTTCCCCAGCGCCGAAAGGGTTTGGAGAATCAATAATGATCAGGTCATAGGCATCCCCTTTGGAGCGAATAAACCTCAACCCGTCTTCATGGAAGATATTCACCCTGGCGTCTGTCAGGCTGTTGGCGATCTCCGGAATATATTTCCGGCACACTTCCACAAGAAGAGGGTCCGGTTCTACAACATCGATCTTTTCAATATCGTCATACTTGATCAGTTCCCGGACCACGCCGCCGTCTCCTCCTCCCACGACAAGCACTTCCTTTACACTGGGGTGCACTGCCATGGGCACATGAGCGATCATTTCATGATAGATGAACTCATCCCGCTCCGTCAGCATCAGATCCCCGTCCACCACAAGGATCTTTCCGAAATCTTTTGATTCCAGTACATCGATCCTCTGCACCTCGCTCTGAGCGCTGAAGAGCTGCTCTTCAATGCGTATGGACAGCTTCACTCCGTCCGTATGTATGTCTGAAAACCACATTTCCATCTGTAAATCATTCCCTTTCTTTGTACGCAAATTAATATCTTTGTCAAACAAGTACATTCAGTCTCTCGATCTTCTCATCCTCCGGTCCTGTCATAGAGCAGCCCTTTTCCTTTGCATAGACAATATAATCTATGATCTCATCCGTGATCTCTTCACCCGGCGCCAGCACGGGGATTCCCGGCGGATAGCACATGACGAATTCTGAGCAGATCCGTCCTTTTGTCTCCCGCAGAGGCAGTGATTCTTTTTCCGCATAGAATGAATCCTGAGGGGTCATAACTACCTTCGGGGCGATATATTCCTGGGAGAGCATTCCCGCCTTATCTTTTTTATATCGCCGTCTCAGATCCGCAAGAGCGGTCACCAGCCGTTCCACCTCGCGAATACGGTCCCCGATTGACAGGTAGGCAAGGATATTTCCCAGATCGCCGAACTCGATCTGGATATCATACTCATCCCTGAGAATGTCGTAGACCTCGATCCCGGCAAGACCGATATCCAGAGTATGGATGGAGAGCTTCGTGGGATCAAAATCATAAATACTGTCCCCGTTGACCATCTCGCGGCCAAAGGCATAGTAATCACCGATCTTATTGATCTCTTCCCGGGCGTATTCCGCCAGGTCTGTCACCATTTTAAATGACGACTCTCCCCTGAGCGCCAGATTCCTCCTGGAGATGTCCAGACTGGAGAGCAGCAGATAGGAAGCGCTGGTTGTCTGTGTCAGGTTGATGATCTGCCGGATATACCCGGGATTCATATTTTTCCCTGTCAGAAGGAAAGAGCTCTGGGTCAGGCTTCCTCCTGATTTGTGCATACTCACGGAAGCAATGTCTGCTCCGGCTTCCATGGCGGACACCGGCAGGTCCCTGCCAAAATAAAAATGCGTGCCGTGGGCTTCATCCGCCAGGACTTTCATCCCCTTTTCATGCGCCATCTTCACGATCGCTTTCAGATCCGAACAGATCCCGTAATACGTCGGGTTATTGACAAACACTGCCACTGCATCCGGATTCTCCCGGATCGCCTCTTCCACATCCGTCTTCTTCATTCCCAGAGAGATACCCAGCTCTTTATCCACATCCGGGTTCACGTAGATGGGCTTTGCCCCGCAGAGCACCATTGCATTGATCACGCTCCGGTGCACATTTCTCGGAAGGATGATTTTGTCGCCTTTCTTGCAGCAGGCCAGCACCATAGTCTGCACCGCGGAGGTCGTGCCGCCTACCATGAGGAATGCATGCTCCGCGCCGAATGCGTCCGCTGCCAGCTCTTCCGCTTCCTTGATCACGGATATCGGATGGCATAGGTTATCCAGCGGTTTCATAGAATTGACGTCAATGCTGACGCACCGCTCTCCCAACAGTTCGACCAGCTCCGGGTTTCCTCTCCCGTGCTTATGTCCCGGCACGTCAAAGGGTACGACCCGGTTCCTCCTGAAACGTTCCAGCGCCTCGTAGATCGGCGCCCTTGTCTGTGATAATCTTTCCATATGATTTCCCTTCTTCCTTCCGAAACTTCTTCTCTGCATACAAAAACACAGGCTCAAGTGCACTTCGCACCCAGCCTGTGTCCTGTCTTCTTCATATGTCAATATCGCGTTTCCGTCCTGCCCCGCTGCCCGGAGACCTTCCTGTACGCCTGTACTTCGCTTATTCAGATTTAACAGATATTGGACGTAGAGTCTATATAGCAAATATTTTTACTTTTACTACTCTTATTGACCGTTTCACAAGTTGCGTATGCGTATATGCACACCAGGGTTATAAAGTAACCAACTTATAAAATTTGAGCTTCTAACTCAATCAATAATGCAGCTTTATGCTGCGTAAAATATTTGCATGGAGAACGTTCCAAATATCTGCTTTCCATACATTGGGTATGGTATCACAGATTGATCGATAATACAAGGATTTTATTCATTCTTCTCCTGAGCCGCCGGTCTCCTCGGGAACCGGATATTCACCCGGAACAGATCCCCGTCCAGATACAGCTCGAATTCGCCGCTCTGCCTATCAGTCAGGCTCTTTGCAATGGAAAGCCCCAGCCCGCTGCCTTCCGTGCTCCTGGACAGGTCTCCCCGGATAAAGCGCTCCGTCAGCTCATTCGCCGAAAAATTCAGCTGCTGCTCTGATACGTTTTTCAGGGAAAACTCCACCTTTTCTGCGCTCAGTGTCAGATCCGCGTATACTCTGGTCCCGGGCATCGCGTATTTTGCCGCATTGCCGAATATATTTTCGAGCACACGCCACATGCGCCGGCCGTCCACGTGGATAACGGCCGGTTCTTCCGGCATATTCAATACAACTGTCAGATTCCTCGCGGCAAATTTTTCTGCCAGCTCTCCCTCTGTCTGCCGGACCAGCTCTCTTAAATCCACATCCATATATTCCAGGTTGATGTTGCCGCTGCTCACTTTGGACGCTTCCACCACGTCCTCGGTCAGTGTCTTCAGGCGCTGAGCCTTTGCCTCAAGGATATCCAGATATCCCCGGATTTTTTCATCTGCGATATTAGACCGCTTCAGGATATCCACATAATTTATAATAGAAGTGAGCGGCGTCTTGATATCGTGGGACACATTGGTGATCAGGTCTGTCTTCAGCCTCTCGTTTCGCATGGCTTCATCCACAGCCTTATTCAGCCCGCTTCCGATGTCATTGACTTTGTCCGCCAGCTTGCGGTCCTCGCCCCGCAGTCCCGCAAGCTCTATGCGGTATTCAAGATTGCCTCCCGCGATTTCTTCGATTCCCTTTTTTATCCTGTTCTTTGCCATAGCGCTGCTCAGGACAAGCCATGCCGCCGCGATGTCAGCTGCCAGCGCCAGCAGCACTGTGGATCCGGAGCGCACCAGGATGGCCATCCACTGAACAAACAGAAAGGCAAAGAATAGGATCCCTGCCCGCACTGTCACAGAACGCGCGTCCATCACGAGCCTTGTAAAGCGGATCAATGCATAGAGGAGACTTCCCTTCCAGAGGCTTTTTGCCTTGATCCTCCTGATCAGGCTTGTGAATCCCCAGAAGAAGCAGAGGAAGGTAAACACTCCGTACAGGAATACAGCAGTCACATCAGACATTCCCAGCGCCTGGGTAAACATTGCGGAATAAAGCTGGGGCACCCCGCCCAGAGATTCTGCATAATAGGTTACAGCGTCGTTCAGTTCGCTCCAGCTTCCCGCCACATAGCCCCCGCCTATGGCGATCCATGTCACAACCGCCCAGATGATGATAACGACTGCCGCTCCAAGTTCTGTTTTCCATCGGTCAAATGAAGATAGATGGATTTCCTCATCCTCCGGTCTTTTCCCTGACACGACAGCAAGCCACACAGTGGAAACAAGGAGGAGCGCCGCGCCGGCTATAAGCGCGGTCATAGAATACCTGAGGAACGGAACATTTCGTTCATAGCTTTCCCTGCCCTCGTAAAACTGATCCTGAATCGGATAGGAAGTATCTACCGAAGCCGCAAATATAATGCCGGACTCTCTGCTCATCCTCTGGCTTTTTACCACTTCCCATTCACCTGCTGCGGATACATTCATGTTTGTCTCAAAATCCTTCAGTTTCGGATATACAAACATGTATTTCACATGATCCCCGGACTTCATAGCCTCCAAGTTTTTCTCAGCATCTTCATAATTTTTGTATTCGCTTTTATTTGTCTCTATTCTTTTTGTATCCGTATTGATATATAAATAAGTAAGATTTGTATTTCCCTCTTCCAGATAATCCCAACCCGACTCATATAAGGCATACTCGTTGTATATCGTACCCAGAGTCATCTCCAGCGCATCATACGCAGAAGACAGTCTTCCATTTAGATTTTCAGAGTTATTGACAATCTGGAGCAGGTTCTCCGCTCCCAGAGGCGCAAACTTCTCGCGCAGGGTCTGCCCGAAATTCCAGCAGTCTGTATACAGCAGATTTCCATCGCTTCCGTAAATCTTCATACCGCCGGCAGCCCCGGATGATTCATACATGCTGTTCTCCAGACCCTGAAGGTAAAATTCCTGGCTCGTGTAACCGTCATCGAATTCCATACTCAGCTCGCCTGACCTGAAAAGTGAGAGGAATTCATCCAGATAATAATAATAGTATCCCCCGTCCGGTCTCTGGCATACAATCACTTCATTCTCTGTATAATCATCATTGCTGTCAGAAGAAAAATCCTCTCCCCACTCCACCAGGTCTCCCATTGTATACACGATTCCCGATGAGTATTCACCGTCCGATCTGCCGTCCCGGTAATATTCCATCACATCGACCGGTTTCTCCGAATTGTACGCGCCGTCCATCTCAAAAAAATTTTTCAGGCGAAACATGTTAAACACCTGCGCCACAGACTCATTGACTGCTGCCTTAAAGTCCACTGACTCTTCATAAGGCTGGTTTACCATGGTCATGATCTCTGCCGGATTTACAGTTCCGGCAAACGTGGTCCCCACGGCAAAAGATGTCAGAAACGCCGCGCCGCTTAAGATCCCCACGATCAAAACAGCTGCCTTGGAGACAGCCTTTCTATACCATTTTCCCATAAAACTCCCTTCTGCGCTTTCTTTGCATTACATCTTCTCGATCTTGTAGCCCACTCCCCAGACCACTTTCAGATATCGGGGATCTTTCGGATTGATCTCGATTTTCTCTCTGATATGACGGATATGGACAGCCACCGTGTTGTCTGCCCCGATTGCCTCCTCATTCCAGATCGACTCGTAAATCTGGCTGATGGAGAACACCCGCCCCTGGTTCTTCATCAGAAGAAGGAGGATGTTGTACTCTATCGGTGTCAGCTTCACCGTCTCCCCGTCTACAGTCACTTCTTTCAGGTCATCATTGATCCTCAGCCCTCCGACTTCATAGATCTCATTCCGTTCTTCTTTTACAGAGCCTCCCAGCTGATTGTATCTGCGAAGCTGGGATTTCACTCTCGCCACAAGCTCCAGTGGATTAAAAGGCTTCGTCACATAATCGTCCGCCCCCACGTTCAGTCCGAGGATTTTGTCAGCGTCCTCGGATTTTGCCGAGAGGATGATGATAGGGATGCTGTTCTTCTCCCTGATCTTCAGTGTGGCGCGAATCCCGTCCATACGCGGCATCATCACGTCCAGGATCAGGAGGTTGACCTCTTCGCGTTCCAGGATATCAAGCGCTTCCAGACCGTCATAGGCTTTCAGGATATGATAGCCCTCCTGGGTCAGATATATTTCGATCGCTTCCACGATTTCTTTATCGTCATCACATACTAAAATATTGTACATTTTCATCACCTCCCTTACAGTATACATAATAGGGAAGACTTTTTAAAAGGAAGAAGGGAAATTCTTATTATTTTCTTAATAAACAGGCAGCCATCCAGCCAGCCTCTGTTCCTGGCATTGGCGCGGCTTTCGGTATTGACTTTCTTCAGACAGGTCTTTATTCTTAGAAAAGAAAACTATCGAGGTGTATCCATGAATCATCCTTTTACCTACGAGATTATATATAGTTCGCGCAGGACCACTGCCCTCCAGGTGACACCTGACGGCAGGGTCATCGTCCGCGCGCCGAAGCGATGTCCCCGCAGCTTTATCCAAGCCTTTGTCCGGCAGAAGGAAGACTGGGTCTTAAGACAGCTCGCGCGTTTCGAAAAACAGAGAAAAGAGCATCCCGCTGCGGATCATCCGCCATTGTCTGACAAAGACAGTGCCAGATATATCTCCATAGCAAGAGACATCTTCACACGCAAGGCTGCTTATTACTCCCGGATCATGGGCGTATCCTACGGCCGGATCACGATCCGGGAGCAGAAAACACGGTGGGGGAGCTGCAGCAGCAAGGGCAATCTGAACTTTAACTGGAGGCTGATCCTGGCGCCTGAGGAAGTCCTGGATTATGTTGTGGTCCATGAGCTGGCTCACCGCAGAGAAATGAACCACTCGAAAGCTTTCTACGCTGTCGTGGAGTCTGTCCTTCCCGATTACCGGCAGGCGCGCAGGTGGCTGCGGGATCACGGCGATTCTCTTTGGACGGCTGTATGAGTGCCATGAATGCAGCGCTGAAAACAGAGTTCCGCCTTTCTTCAGACAGCTCTGTTTACAGCGCCCCGATTTCTTTCAGCGTTTGATATACATAGGAGACCGGCAGCCCGACTACATTATAGTAGTCCCCGTCAATGCGGTCGATATATTTCGCAAAGGCCCCCTGTATTCCATATCCGCCTGCCTTATCCGCAGGTTCTCCGGTGGCAATGTAGCTGCGGATCTCATCATCCGTCATCTCATGCACATACACCGCTGTCTTTACCGCATGGCTTCGGACAAGCCGCCCTTTCTCTCTGTCCCGGCTCAAAACCGCCACTCCGGTATACACCTCATGCGGCCTGCCCTGAAGCGATTTGAGCATCCGAAAGGCATCCTCCTCATCTTCAGGTTTTCCCAGTATCTTCTGATCCAGCACAACAACCGTGTCCGCTCCGATGATCACCGTATCCGCTTTGATCTCTTCCGCGATATTTTTCGCTTTCATGAGCGCCAGCTCTTTTACGATCTCTTCCGGAGTCTCACTGTGATACACTTCTTCTTTCTCACTGACCCTGACTGTAAATTCAATGCCGATCTGGCTTAAAAGTTCCCGCCTGCGGGGCGAGGCAGATCCGAGGATGATTTTTTTATTCATATCCTGTAATTCTCCTTTTCTCTTGTTATATATTCTCTTTTGTATCCCTTCTGTGCTATACTCGTTCCATACACAAAAGAACCTGAAAGGAATCAATTATGCTGAAGATCATTATTTCACCCGCCAAAAAAATGAACATTACAGAGGACGCTCCCCGGGGACTGACAGTCCCGGTATTTCTTGACCGGGCGCTGGAGCTGCACGCCATACTGAAGGGAAAGGATCTCGCCAAGCTGAAATCCATCTGGAAATGCAGCGACCGGCTTGCCGAGCAGAACTGGGAGCGGCTCCACACCTATTCTCCGGAGCTTGCGCTTACTCCCGCGCTGCTCTCTTACGAGGGCATCCAGTATCAGCATATGGCTCCCGGTGTCTTCACGGACTCCCAGTGGGATTATGCGGTCTCACATCTGCGCATCCTCTCCGGCTTCTACGGCATCCTGTCCCCCACGGATAAAGTGATCCCGTACCGCCTGGAAATGCAGGCAAAGCTTCAGACAGACAGAGGAACTGACCTGTACGGGTGGTGGGGAGACACTCTGTACAGAGAGCTCCTGTGTGAAGGCACGACTGAGCTTGTCAACCTTGCCTCCGGAGAGTACAGCAAATCCGTCCTCCCCTATCTGGAACAGCACTCATCGGGCAATGTCCCCTTCCCTGACAGCGCTCCTTCCTGTATCACCTGCATCTTCGGAGAAATATCCGACGGAAAAGTCAAAGTAAAGGGGACACAGGCAAAAATCGCACGCGGCGAAATGGTCCGCTGGATGGCGGAAAATCAGATCGATCGCGCGGCGGATGTCAGGGATTTCGACAGCCTGGGCTGGCAGTTTTGCGGGGATCTGTCCACTGCCCGGGAATATGTGTTTGTCAGATAAGACTGTTCACATCAAGGCTGGTCATATCCCCTGCCACGCCTTTCCTTTCATCTGGCCTGCACGCGCCCCGGTCGTTCGCTGCGGGGCATCAGATTTATTATAACATCTGCCTGCCCCATGTCCACACCTATGCTTTCCCATTATGTTTGTTCCTCTTCAAAAATGTGGTTTTATGTGGTTTTTTGTTTTATTCTTTGTGGTTTTTTGCCATATTCTTTGATTCTTATATTGCTATTCTCCTGTGATTATAGTATAATTACCCTTAGAAATGTCTGCACATACATATCTGGAGGCAGGCGGACGAAATCATATCAATATATAGTTTTCCGCAGGGAGAGTAAAACACTATGAAACGTTCAAAAAGAATTGAAACACTGGATGCCCGCCCGGTCAATCTGGACGGTTATATCAATGAATGGCCGGAGATGGGATTTGTGGCGATGAGCAGCCCTTATGATCCGGAGCCTTCCGTCAGGGTAGAGGACGGCAGGATCGTAGAACTGGACGGAAAGTACCGCGAGGACTTTGACTTTATTGATCAGTTCATCGCAGATTATGCAATCAATATCGAAAGAACGGAGAAATCCATGTCCGTATCATCACTGGATATCGCCAGGATGATCGTGGATATCAATGTCTCCAGAAAGGAAATCCTGGAGCTTATCTCCGGCATCACGCCGGCGAAGATGACGGAAGTCATGAACCATCTGAATGTGGTGGAACTCATGATGGGGATGCAGAAGATCCGCGCAAGAAGGACGCCGGGAAACCAGGCGCACATCACGAACTTAAAGGACGACCCGGTGCAGATCGCGGCTGACGCTGCCGAGGGCGCCCTCAGAGGATTCGCAGAGGAAGAGACGACCATGGGCGTGGCGCGTTATGCACCGTTGAGCGCGATGGCTCTTCTGATTGGCTCTCAGGTGGGACGCCCCGGAGTGCTCACACAGTGTTCCGCGGAGGAAGCGACCGAGCTGGAGCTTGGCATCCGTGGTCTGACTACTTATGCTGAAACGCTTTCCGTATACGGCACAGAGAAGGTATTCATCGACGGTGACGACACGCCGTATTCAAAAGCGTTCCTGAATTCCGCATATGCATCCAGAGGATTAAAAGTCCGCTTCACCTCCGGTTCCGGTTCAGAAGTCCTTATGGGAAGCAGCGAAAAAAAGTCCATGCTTTATCTGGAATGCCGCTGCCTCTTCGTCACAAAAGGCGCCGGGAGCCAGGGGATCCAGAATGGTTCTGTGAGCTGTATCGGAGTGACTGGCTCTGTTCCGGCAGGCATCCGGGAAGTGCTGGCGGAAAACCTTGTGGCAGCACTCCTTGGTCTGGAATGTGCTTCTTCCAATGACCAGAGCTTTTCAAATTCAGACATGAGGCGTACAGCCAGGACAATGCTGGAATTCCTTCCGGGAACAGACTTTATTTTCTCCGGCTATGCGGCGGAACCGAATTATGACAATATGTTTGCCGGATCGAATTTCGATGCAGAAGACTTTGACGATTATAACGTCCTCCAGAGAGATATGCAGGTTGACGGCGGTCTGAGGCCTGTCACGGAAGAGCAGGTCATCCATGTAAGGAACAAGGCTGCCCGCGCCGTGCAGGCAGTATTCCGCAATCTGGGGCTTTCCCCGGTTTCGGACGAGCAGGTCGAAGCTGTGACTTACGCACACGGAAGCAAGGACACACTGCCCCGTGATGTAACCGCTGACCTTGCTGCCGCTGAAGACGTATTAAAGCGCGGCATCACCGGAATCGATGTCGTAAAAGCGCTGGCTGAGACCGGGTTTGAAGACGTGGCGGCAAGCGTGCTGAATATGTTAAAACAGCGTGTCGCAGGAGACTACATGCAGACAGCCGCGATCCTTGACCGCGATTTCCACGTGCTCTCAGGCGTGAATACGCCGAATGACTACATGGGACCGGGAACCGGCTACCGTGTGGACGGCGAGCGCTGGGAAGAGATCAAGCAGATCCCGCACATTATCAATCCGAAGGATATATAGGAAAGGAGGAGGATACATATGCAGATCAATGAAGAATTAATCAAACAGATCACCAATGCAGTATTAAGCCAGATGTCTCATACAGGCAGCTCCTCCGTTTCAGGAGACGCCCTCCCGGCATCTTCTTCAGCGGTTCCTTCCATGGCGGGAAGAGACCGGATCAATGAAGAAAAAACGGATTATTCCGGTTATCCCCGGGCGCAGAAAGGGACAGATCCCAAGGAGGTCGTGATCGGCGTGGGCGCCGCGTTCCAGAGAGAGATCAAAAGAACGATCTGCGACATTCCGCTGGATGAAGTTCTCAGGAATGTAAAGGCAGGGATCGAGGAAGAGGGGATGGTCCCCAGGGTTGTCAAGATCCTCGACACCTCTGACGTATGTTTTATGGCTCTGGAAGCGGCGAAGCTTTCCGGTTCCGGCATCGGAGTGGGGATCCAGTCCAAGGGGACCACGGTCATCCACCAGAGGGATCTCTATCCGCTCTCTAATCTGGAACTGTTCCCGCAGGCGCCGCTCATGACTCTGGAGACTTACCGCCAGATCGGACAGAACGCCGCAAAATATGTAAAAGGCGAACAGGTCGTTCCGATCCCTTGTACGAATGACCCGATGTGCCGCCCCAAATACCAGGTAAAAGCAGCACTTATGCACATTGCGGAGACCGAGCAGCTCGACCCTGAAGTCGGCGCTGTTGAATGGGAGGGAAAATAAATGAGATATCCTTTAGCAGAGCACGAAAAAGAATCCATCACATCAAAGACCGGAAAGAAATTTACAGATATCACGCTGGATGAAGTCATGAAGGACCATGTCGCTCCTGACGACATCAAGATCTCCCGCGAGATCTTAAGGGCGCAGGGGCAGGTTGCCCTTGAGGCTGACAACCAGCCTATGGAAAAGAATTTCGAGCGGGCCGCCGAGCTGGTAGACGTGCCGGACGATGTGATCCTGAAGATGTATGATAAGCTCCGCCCCAACCGTTCCACTAAACTGGAACTGGTGATGATGGCGCAGGAGCTTCTTGAGAAATACAATGCAAAAAACTGCGCGCGTCTCGTCATGGAGGCGGCAGAAGTGTATGAAAAGAGAGGAATATTACTTTGAGTTATATCGCAGGAGTTGATATCGGAAATTCCACAACAGAAGTCTGCGTCGGAGAAGTCACCGAAAATGGGAATCTTACTTTTCTGACCAGC
This sequence comes from uncultured Mediterraneibacter sp., assembly GCA_944377705.1. Taxonomy (GTDB): domain Bacteria; phylum Bacillota; class Clostridia; order Lachnospirales; family Lachnospiraceae; genus Mediterraneibacter. The sequence goes on from CALWFS010000002.1 coordinate 39,757, forward strand.
GCGTCCTGCCCTACGACAGGCACGAAAGGCACGGTCGAAAATGTCTATTCCGTAAAAAACGCCCTGAAACTGGCAATGAGCCGGATCGGGCTTGAGACCTCTGACATTGATCTTGTCCGCCTGAATGAGGCGGCGCCTGTCATCGGCGATACCGCGATGGAGACACTGACTGAGACTGTGATCACGGACTCTTCTATGATCGGCCACAATCCCTCCACCCCGGCGGGCGCGGGACAGGCTGTGGGCGAGATTCTGCTGGTCGAAAACATTTCCCGCGGCGTCCCCGGGACGCCATATATCCTCGCTGCATCCGCGGAGCACAGCTATGAAGAGGTTGCCGCAGTGGTCAATCAATGCGATCTCGATATCGCAGGCATTATCCTTCAGGCTGACGAGGCTGTCCTTGTTGAAAACCGGATTCACAAAAAGGTGCCGATCATCGATGAGGTCAGGCGGATCGACCGTCTCCCGGACGGGGTTCCTGCCGCGATCGAGGTGGCACTCCCCGGTCAGACTGTCCGCATGCTTTCCAATCCTTACGGGATCGCCACGCTGCTTGGATTAAACGCAGAGGAAACCCGCGCCGTAACGCCCATTGCCAAAAGCCTGATCGGAAAGCGCAGTGCTGTTGTGCTTAAGACTCCCGGAGGGAACATCCACGAAAATATCCTTCCCGCGGGGGAGATTTATTTTCATGGAGATTGTAACATCACGATCAACCTGGATGAAGGCGCTGACAAGATCATGGAGGCAGCCGCAGAGGCAGGCGATATCCGTGATATCAGCGGCCAGCCGGATACAAATGTAGGAAACATGCTCTCCCGTATCCGAACGGGAATGA
>CALWFS010000003.1 GCA_944377705.1 uncultured Mediterraneibacter sp.
GGACGCGCTCAGGACTTCGGATGGGATTCACCACCGGGAGCTGCGCCGCGGCGGCGGCAAAAGCGGCAGTCTGGATGCTCCTTTCCGACAGCGAGATCCGCCAGGTACGCCTTATGACGCCAAAGGGCATTGAGCTGTATCTGGATGTAGAAGAGATCAGCCGCAGATCAGACTCTGTCCGCTGCGGGGTGAGAAAGTACAGCGGCGATGACCCGGATGTGACAGACGGACTGCTCGTGTGCGCGGAAGTAAAGAAAGTGGAGACAGAGGATCTGTTTCAGGATAATGAAAAAAGGATCCGGATCAGCGGAGGCGAGGGCGTGGGACGTGTGACCCGTCCCGGTCTGGAGCAGGCAGTGGGAGAAGCAGCGGTAAACAAGGTGCCAAGGAGAATGATCCGTGAGGCAGTCCTTGAGGTGTGTGAAACGCACGGATACACCGGCTGCATCCATGTGACTCTCACCATTCCTGATGGGGAACGGATCGCGGAAAAGACCTTTAATCCAAGGCTGGGGATCCTGGGAGGTTTGTCTATCCTGGGAACCACCGGGATCGTAGAGCCGATGAGCGAGAAGGCTCTGACTGACACCATCTATCTGGAGATGAAGGTATTAAGAGAGAACGGACACGCTTTCTGTTTCGTGACTCCGGGTAATTACGGGAGCGATTTCCTTAAGGATGAGATGGGTATGGATCTGTCCCTGGCAGTGAAATGCAGCAACTATATCGGAGAAACCGTGGATGACGCGCGTCTTCTGGGAATGAAGGGGATCCTGCTCGTCGGCCATGTGGGAAAACTGGTGAAGCTGGCGGCAGGGGTAATGAACACCCATTCCAGACAGGCGGACTGCCGGATGGAAGTGCTGGCGGCACACTCGGCAATGGCAGGGGCGGACCGGAATACAGTAAAGCAGATCATGGACTGCATCAATACTACGGAGGCTGTCAGGATCTTAAAGGAGAAGGATCTCCTGCCCCAGGTCATGGATACCGTGATGCATAGGATCCATGAAGCACTCGGAAGACGCGCCGGGAAAGAACTGGCTGTGGAAGCTGTCATGTTCTCAACGGAAGATGGGATATTGGGAAAGACAAACGGAGCGGATGGCCTTCTGGAACAGATCCGCCGTGAGCATTCAGAAGTTTGACGCCGTGGAGAAAACGGAAGGATTACAAGAGAAAGGAATTGAAATAATGCGTGGAACATTTACAGGAATCGGAGTGGGACCGGGAGACCCGGAACTGCTGACATTAAAGGCGGCAAGGCTGATCCGGGACTGCTGTGTGGCCGCTGTGCCGGTATCGGATCCGGGGCTGGCAGGCCCGGTCTATGAGGAGGCATCCGGCAGCAGCGCTTATGGGATCTATCTGGAAAAATGCGCCGCATATCAGATTGCCCTGAATGCCGTCCCTGAACTGGCAGAGAAGGCAAAGCTCTTTCTGCCCATGCCAATGATCAAGGACAAGGAAGTGCTCAGGAAGATCCATGACACGGATGCCTCGGCAGCGGAAAAGATCCTGGATGAAGGAAAAGACATCATATTCCTGACGCTGGGAGATCCGACTGTATATTCTACCTGCATGTATGTTCATAAAAGGCTTGCGCGCGCAGGATATCCCACGGCGCTTGTGCCGGGAATCACGTCTTTCTGCGCGGCGGCGGCGCGGCTTGACATGCCGCTGGCGGAGAACCGGGAGGAGATCCATATCCTGCCCGCTTCCTACGGGATCGAGGACAGTCTTCACCTTGCGGGGACAAAGATCCTCATGAAAGCAGGAAGGAAGATGCCGGAGGTAAAGAAGATCCTTGTGGAGAGAAATATGGACGTAAGGATGGTGCAGAACTGCGGCATGAAAGACGAGCAGATATTCAAAAGCGCGGAAGAGATACCGGAGCAGGCCGGGTATTACTCCCTGCTCATTGTAAAAGAGGGAAAAGGAGGGGAGAAGAGATGATCACATTTGTCGGAGCAGGTCCCGGGGCGGAGGACCTGATCACAGTGCGGGGACAGAGGCTTTTACAGGATGCGGATATGGTTGTGTACGCGGGATCGCTGGTGAATCCGGGGCTTCTCTCTCTGTGCAGGGAGGAATGCCAGATATATAACAGTGCGGTCATGACTCTGGAGGAAGTGCTGGAGGTGATGACAGCGGGATATCGGGAAGGGAAGAAGGTCGTCCGTCTCCATACCGGAGATCCCTGTCTCTACGGAGCCATCCGGGAGCAGATGGACGCGCTGGAAGACCAGGGCATCCCTTATGAAGTCTGCCCGGGTGTGAGCTCCTTCTGCGGCGCGGCGGCGGCCCTGGGAGCGGAGTACACGCTTCCGGGGATTTCCCAGTCTGTGGTGATCACCAGGATGGCAGGGCGCACCCCGGTGCCGGAGAAAGAGTCCATCGCATCTTTTGCCGCCCACCAGGCGACCATGGTGATCTTCTTAAGCACAGGGATGTTAAAAGAGCTCTCAAGAGAGCTGATCCGCGGGGGGTACCCGGCGGACACTCCGGCGGCCATCGTGTACAAGGCTACCTGGCCCGAAGAAAAGGTGCTGCGCTGTACAGTGGATACATTGGAGGAGACTGCGCGGAAGGAGGGCGTCACAAAAACGGCCCTGATCATAGCAGGTCGGATCCTGGAAGGAGGATATGAGCGGTCAAGGCTCTATGATCCCTCCTTTACGACTGAGTTCCGTCAGGCAGTACACCAGGAGCCGCCGGCAGGAGAAGAGAAAAGAGCAGGACAGAAAAAGGACTGAGAAAGGAAGGACAGCAATGAGCAAGATCTATGTGACCGGACTGGGACCGGGGGCAAAAGACCAGATGACAATACGCGCCAGGAAAGTGCTGGAACACTGTCCGGTGATCATCGGGTATACAGTGTATATTGACCTGATCCGGGATCAGTTCCCGGATAAAGAATACTTAAGCACTCCCATGCGCAGAGAGGCTGACCGGTGCCGCATGGCTTTTGAAGAGGCGGTAAAGGGCAGGGACGTGGCAATGGTGTGCAGCGGGGATGCGGGAGTATACGGCATGGCAGGGCTGATCTGTGAGATCGGGAAGGACTATCCTCAGGTAGAGATCGAGATCGTGCCGGGGATCACGGCGGCGTCCGGCGGCGCGGCGATCCTGGGAGCGCCTCTGATGCATGATTTCGCAGTGATCAGCTTAAGCGACCTGCTGACCCCCTGGGAGACCATTGAGAAACGGCTGCGCGCCGCGGCAGAGGCGGATTTTGTCATCTGCCTGTACAATCCGTCCAGCCGGAAGCGCTCGGATTATCTGGAGAAGGCATGCGGCATGATTCTGGACTCAAGAGATCCGAAGACAGTGTGCGGCATTGCCCGCAATATCGGGCGGGACGGAGAGTCCTGTCAGATCCTTACACTGGAGCAGTTAAAAGATACAAAGGTGGACATGTTCTCCACTGTATTTATCGGAAATTCAAAGACAATGAAGCTAAACGGACGCATGGTCACGCCGAGAGGGTATAAAGATGTGTGAAAAAAGGAAGAAGATCTCCCTTGTGGGGATCGGTATGGGGACAGTAATGACTATGACAGCCCAGGCGGAGGCAGCGGTTCGAAGCGCGGACTGTCTGATCGGCGCGGGACGGATGCTGGACGCGGTCCGGGATATGGAGGCATTGGAAGGGAAGCCTGTGCTCGAAGAGTACCGGGGAGATCAGATCCTGTCGTATATCAGGTCGCATCCGGAGCACCGGGAGACCGCGGTGCTCCTCTCCGGGGATACGGGCTTCCACAGCGGGGCAAAAGGACTGGCGGATATGCTGCGCAAGGAGATGCCGGAATGGGAGGTGCAGATGATGCCGGGGATCGCATCCGTGGCATACCTGGCGGCAAGGCTTAAGACGTCCTGGGAAGATGCGGCGCTTGTCAGCCTCCACGGGAAAGAGGAGGACTTTATACAGACTGTCAGCCGGAATAGGAAGACTTTTCTTCTCCTGGGAGGAAAAGACGCGGGGAGACGGGCGCTGGATCGCCTGAGAGAGTATGGGATGGATGAGGTCATCCTCCATGTAGGCACCCGGCTTTCCTATCCGGATGAGCGGATTTTGTCAGGCACAGTACAGGAGCTGGGAGAGAAAGATCTGGATGGTCTCAGCGTGGCCCTGGCGGAAAATCCTTTCCCCAGCCTGTCCGCCTGCTGTCATGTGCCGGACGAAGAGTTTATCCGGGGAAATGTGCCTATGACAAAAGAGGAAGTGCGGGCAGTAAGCATTGCCGCGCTGAGACTTACGGAGAACGCAGTGGTCTATGACATCGGGGCAGGTACAGGCTCTGTGTCCGTGGAGGCAGCGTTGTCAGGTACAGGTATCCGGGTCTACGCAGTAGAAAAGAACCCGGAGGCAGTCTCACTGATCTGCCAAAACCGAAAAAAGTTCCGCACAGACGGGATCCGCGTGGTAAGCGGAAAAGCGCCCGAGGCGCTGGAAGACCTGGAAGCGCCTACTCACGTGTTCATTGGAGGGAGCTCGGGGAATCTCAAAGAGATCCTGAGGACAGTCCTTGACAGGTCCCCGGAAGCCAGGATCGTTGTCAATGCGATCTCGCTGGAGACAGTGAGAGAGGCAATGGAGGCAGCGGAGGAGGGTCTGCTGAAGGACGCGCAGATCACCCAGATCATGGCGTCACGGTCGCGGAAACTGGGCAGATACCATATGATGACCGGACAGAACCCGGTATATATCATTTCAGCAGGAGGAGGGAGTGACATCTGATGCACATTCCGGGAATACTGATCGCCGCCCCGTCAAGCGGCAGCGGCAAGACAGCGGCAGCATGCGCGTTTATGGCGGCTTTCTCAAAACGAGGGCTGGCGGTGCGGGCGTGCAAGTGCGGTCCTGACTATATTGATCCCATGTTTCACAGGGAAGTGCTGGGTGTGGAATCCAGGAACCTGGACTTATTCTTTTCTTCCAGAGAGGAACTGAAGAAAGGGTATGAGGAACATCTGTCCGGAGCAGACTTTGCCGTGACAGAGGGAGTCATGGGATATTATGACGGCATGTCCATGGATTCGGACGCGGCAAGCTCCTATGATGTGTCCCGGACGCTGGGGCTCCCGGTGATCCTGGTGCTCCCCTGCCGGGGGGCGTCCCTCTCCCTTGCCGCGGTTGTAAAGGGCATGGTGGAGTACCGTTCCGACAGCCGGATTCGGGGAATCCTTTTGAACCGGGTATCCGGGATGCTCTATCCTCGCCTGAAGTCCATGCTGGAGGGGGAGCTTAAAGAAATGGGGCATGAGATCCCGGTGGTGGGGTATGTGCCGGAGGATGAGGCATTTACCTTTGAGAGCAGGCATCTCGGGCTTGTCGCGCCCCAGGAGATGGAAGGGCTGAAGGAACAGACCGGCCGGGCGGGAGAGATCCTTTCCCGGACTGTGGATCTGGATCTTGTCTGTAAGATCGCAGAAGAAGGGACTCTTTCAGCTTCGGAAGTCGAGGCGGCTCCGGGAGGTACGAGATCTGAAGCTCTGCGGGAGAGTGCGGGGGAAGGCAGGATACGGGCGGAAAAGGGGGCATCTCCGGACAGGGAGCTTCGAATCGGCGTGGCAAGGGACAGAGCATTTTGCTTTTACTATTCAGAGAACATGGAGCTCTTAAAAAAAATGGGATGCAGGCTGATTCCTTTCAGTCCCCTTTCAGACCCGGAACTCCAAAAGGATCTGGACGGGCTGATCCTTGGCGGAGGATACCCGGAGCTCTGCGCCCCGGAACTGTCAGCTAACCGGGGCATGCTTGAATCCGTAAGGGATGCCGTCCGTTCCGGCATGCCCTGTCTTGCGGAGTGCGGAGGGTTTATGTATCTTCATGAAGAGATGGAGGACGAGAAAGGGCAGGTGTATCCCATGGCAGGCATTCTTTCGGGAAGAACATTTCCCTCAGGAAAGCTGGTCCGCTTCGGCTATATCAATATCTCCCCGGCAGACGGGGAGGACTCGGAAGAGACCGGGTATCTCCGACCGGGGGAGACCATCCGCGGACATGAGTTCCACTACTGGGACAGTACGGACAGCGGGCAGTCGTGCAGGGCGATGAAGCCGGATGGGCGCAGGAGCTGGGAATGTATCCACATGGAAGGGAATCTTTTCGCCGGATACCCTCACCTGTATCTGCCGTCCCTGCCGGCTTTCGCAGAACGGTTCGTCAAAAGATGCGCAGAGTGGAGAAACAGCAGTACAGGAGGAAAGTAAGATGAATCTGGGAGAGGCATTACAGAAGATCCGGCCGGCTGACCGGAAAAGCATGGAAGCGGCGGAGCAAAGATGGCGCACAGTGGGAAAACCGCTGTTCAGCCTCGGAAAACTGGAGGACGCGGTGATCCGCATGGCGGGGATTAAAGGGATTTCCTCCTATACACTGAAGAAAAAAGCACTTGTGATCCTGTGCGCGGACAATGGAGTTGTGGAGGAAGGAGTGACTCAGACCGGTCAGGAAGTGACTGCCATTGTGACAGAGAATTTTACAAAAAAGGCGGCAAGCGTCTGCCTGATGTCGGAGGTGGCGGGGGTGGATCTCTTCCCGGTAGATATCGGTGTTGGCCGGGATGTGGACCATGTGACAAGACCGGAATACAAGGTGGCGTATGGTACGAAGAACATGACCCGGGAGCCGGCGATGACCCGGGAAGAAGCGGAACGCGCCATCCTCATCGGGATCCGCCTTGTACAGGATCTGTCAGAGAGAGGCTATGACATCATCGCTACCGGGGAGATGGGCATTGGGAACACGACCACAAGCAGCGCGGCAGTGTCTGTGCTTCTCGGGCGTGATCCGGAGGAAGTGACCGGGAGAGGAGCGGGGCTTACCACGGAGGGGCTGCGCCGGAAGGTGGATGCCATCCGGCGGGCAGTCCGGCTCAATGCGCCGGATGAGTCAGATGCGGTGGATGTGCTGGCAAAAGTCGGCGGTCTGGATATCGCAGGACTTACGGGAGTATTTCTCGGAGGCGCCATCTATCATATTCCGATCATCATCGACGGCTTTATCTCATCGACGGCAGCGCTCTGCGCAGCGCGTATTGCACCGGATTCTGCGGATTATATGATGCCGTCGCATCGTTCCAATGAACCGGCGGGCGGCATGGTGCTGGAGGCTCTGGGACTCTCCCCGTTCATAGACTGCGGGATGTCTCTGGGAGAGGGAAGCGGCGCGGTCGCAGTGCTCCCTCTGTTTGAGATGGGGCTGGAAGTCTATAACCGGATGAGTACGTTTGAAGAGATCAGGGTAGAACAATACGAAGAGCTGAAATAGGAGAACAGGCAGGAGAAGGAAGATGCGGTTTTTTGATTCGCTGGCAGTGGCGCTGGCCATGTATTCGAAAATCCCCGTTCCCACGGTGGACTGGAATGAAAAAAATATGAAGTATGCGATGTGTTTTTTCCCGGTCGCAGGCGTGGTGACGGGGGCTTTGGAGTATGCTGCAGGGTATGCGCTCCTGACATGGACTGACTGCGGCAGTCTCTTCTTCGCAGCGGTCATGACTCTGATCCCGGTGCTGGTGACAGGGGGAATCCATATGGACGGCTTTGCGGATACCATGGATGCGCTCAGCTCATACGGAGACCGGGAGAAAAAGCTGGAGATACTGAAGGATCCGCATACAGGGGCGTTTGCCGTCATTTGGCTGTGCGCGTACTTTCTGCTGAACACAGCGCTCTGGAGTGAGGCGGATCTCTCCATCCTCCCTGCGGCGGCTCTCATGTTCCCCCTCTCCAGATCCTTAAGCGGGATCTCCGTGGTGAGCTTCCGGGCGGCGAAGAACAGCGGGCTTCTCCGCACATTTCAGGACGGGGCGCAGAGAAGGCGGGTGCGCATCGTCCTGATCCTCTGGGCAGCAGCATGCGGCGGGGGGATGATCTGGCTCTCCCCCATACCGGGCAGTCTCGCCCTTGCAGCGGCGCTCCTTGTATTTCTGCATTATTTCTGCCTCAGCAGAAAGCGGTTCGGAGGAACGACAGGCGATCTGGCGGGATATTTTCTCCAGGTGTGCGAGCTTGCCATGCTTGCGGTTCTGATTCTTGCGGGAGGGTGTTTATGGAAGTGATTTTTATCCGGCATTTCGCCACGCCGGGAAATGAAAAGAGACAGTACATCGGAAGGACAGATGAACCTCTGTCCGCCCGGGCGGTAACTGCCTTCCGGGAACGGCAGGAAGGACCGGGGGCAGTCATTTATCCCCAGCTCCAATGCCTGACGGCAAGCCCGATGAGACGGTGCGTCTGCACAGCGGAGCTGATCTGGCCGGGAGTGCCGGCGCAGACAGATCCTCTGCTCCGGGAATGTGATTTCGGGAGATTTGAAGGGAAGGCTTATGAAGACCTGAAAGACGAGCCTGCCTATATCCGGTGGCTGGAATCCGGCGGCATGACTGCGTTTCCGGGAGGAGAGTCCCAGGAGGCTTTCCGGGAACGATGTGAGCGCGGCGTGAGAAAGTGGATCCGGAGCTGGATCGAAGAGGGAGCGGAGCGGGCGGCGTTTGTGGTCCATGGAGGCACGATCATGGCGGCACTCTCCCGGATGGCAGAGGGAAAGCATTCCTTTTATGACTGGCAGGCAGGAAACGGGTGCGGATACTCTGCGAAAGCTATGGAAGAAGAGTGGAAAAGCGGGACAGAGATCCTGCGGGATATCAGGAAGATAGGATAAAGGAGAAAAAAGATGTTCATGTCACTTGGACCTTATGCGGCGGGCTTACTTCTGGATCTTCTTTTCGGAGATCCGGTCTGGCTGTACCATCCGGTGCGGCTCATAGGGAACTGGATCTCATGGGCGGAGAAACAGTTAAGAAACGTGTGCGGCTCCCATCTCATGGCAGCGGGAGGCGTACTCTGGGTGCTGACCGCTTTGATGGCATTTCTGATTCCTTTTGCCCTGCTCGTCCTTGCCGGGTGGATCCATCCGGCACTCCGGTTCCTGCTGGAGACATTCTGGTGTTTCCAGATCCTGGCGGCGCGGTGTCTGTCCTCTGAGAGCAGGAAGGTTTACGACAGGCTGAGAGAGAGCGACCTTCCCGGGGCGAGGAAAGCAGTCTCCATGATCGTAGGAAGGGATACGGAGAAGCTCACAGAAGAGGGTGTCACGAAAGCAGCGGTAGAGACTGTGGCAGAGAATACCTCTGACGGAGTGACCGCGCCGCTGATTTATCTGCTGATCGGGGGCGCTCCCCTGGGATTCCTGTACAAGGCGGTGAATACAATGGACTCCATGCTGGGCTATAAAAATGACAGGTACTTATATTTTGGAAGGATTCCGGCGAAGATGGACGATGTATTCAATTATATCCCCGCCCGGATTACAGCGATTCTCATGACGGCAGCAGCATTTCTCACCGGTCTGGACGGGAAGAATGCCTGGAAGATCTACCGCCGGGACAGGAGAAAACATGCAAGCCCCAACGCGGCGCAGACAGAGTCCGTATGCGCGGGCGCGCTGGGCGTACAGCTTGCCGGAGATGCGGTCTACTTCGGGAAAGTTTATAAAAAAGAATTTATCGGGGACGCCCTGCGCAGGATCGAGCCGGAGGATATCCTGAGGACGGGAAGGCTTATGTACGCCACAGAGATTCTGACCTTCCTGCTGTGCGGCGGGTTAAAACTTGCCTTGATCCTGCTGGTCTGACAGAAGGGGAGACGGCGGAACCGGGACGATAGAGAGGAACAAAAAGGAGAAGGACATGGAATACGGACACGGAGGAGATATTTATACATATAAAGGCATGCTGGATTTCTCAGTCAATGTCAATCCTTTCGGAACGTCGGAAGCGGTGCTTGAGGCGGCAAAGCGGGGGATCGACAAATGCTGCGCCTATCCGGACAGCCAGTGCCGTGCTTTAAGGGCAGCTTTGGCGGAAAAACTGGATGTCCCCCGGGAATATATCCTGCCGGGAAATGGGGCGGCGGATCTGTTCTTCTCCCTTGTGACCGCTGAAAAACCGAAGAAGGCGCTGGTCCCTGTCCCTGCCTTTTCGGAATACGAGCGGGCGCTCCGCACAGTGGACTGCGCGATCCGTTATTATCAGACGGAAGAAAAAGATAATTTCCGGCTCACAGAGCGGTTTCTGGATGCGCTGACAGAAGATTTGGATATGGTATTCCTCTGCTCGCCTTCAAACCCTGCGGGCCAGGTGATCCCGGAGGAGCTTCTGCGAAGGATCATCCGATGGTGCGGAGAGAAGAAGATCCGGATCGTGCTGGATGAGTGCTTTGTCGAATTTGCAGACCCGGAAAAGGCATTTTATGCGGAGAGAGAGGCAGAGAAATGTCCCCAGCTCTTTGTGGTGAGGGCATTTACAAAGATGCACGCCATCCCGGGACTTCGCCTGGGGTATGGGATTACGTCAGATACAGAGCTGATGGACCGGCTGTGCGGGGCGCGCCAGCCGTGGAGTGTCTCCATCCCGGCACAGGAGGCAGGGATCGCCGCTCTGTCAGAAACGGAGGACCACCGGGCAGAGAAGACGAGGGCGCTGATCCGGACAGAGCGGGAGTGGCTGGAGCAGGAGCTGAAGGGAATGGGATTTCGGGTGATTCCTTCAGAGGCAAATTTCATCTTGATGTACAGCGAGACAGACCTGGCAGCATGTCTGAGGGAGAAGGGGATCCTCATCCGGGACTGCGGGAATTACCGGGGGCTGGGAAAAGGATGGTACCGCACGGCGGTAAGGCTGCATGAGGAGAACCGGCTGCTGACGGAAGCTCTGCAGGAGATCAGTGAAAGGAGGACACACGGATGGCAAAACCGATCATGATACAGGGAACCATGTCGAATGTGGGGAAGAGTGTCCTCGCAGGAGGACTGTGCCGCATGCTGAAACAGGACGGTGTGAAGGTGGCTCCCTTTAAGTCCCAGAACATGGCGCTGAATTCTTATATCACCCGGGACGGGCTGGAAATGGGGCGCGCCCAGGTCATGCAGGCGGAAGCCGCGGGCATCGAACCGGACGTGTGCATGAATCCCATTCTGCTCAAGCCCACCAATGACACGGGCTCCCAGGTGATCATAAACGGAAAGCCGGAGGGCGTGATGTCTGCCGTGGAATATTACCGCCACAAAAAGGATTATATTCCGGCAGTCATGGAAGCCTATTCAAAGCTTTCCTCCCAGTATGACGTGATTGTAATCGAAGGCGCCGGAAGCCCGGCTGAGATTAACTTAAAGCAGGATGATATCGTAAACATGGGTATGGCGAAGATGGCGGACGCGCCTGTTCTCCTCGCAGGGGATATTGACCGGGGCGGGGTGTTCGCCCAGATCGCGGGGACGGTCATGCTCCTGGAAGAGGAGGAACGGCGGCGGATCAAAGGGACCATCATCAATAAATTCCGGGGGGATGTATCCATCTTAAAGCCCGGATTGTCCATGCTGGAAGAGAGGACCGGGATCCCGGTGCTTGGTGTGGTGCCGTATTTTTACCTGGACATCGATGAAGAGGACAGCCTGACCGAGCGGTTCCGCAGGAAAAACAGCGCCGGGCTTGTGGACATTGCGGTGATCCGACTGCCCAGGATCTCCAATTTTACGGATTTTGCGCCGCTTGAGTCACTGGATGAGGTGTCCGTCAGATATATCACCTCCCCTGATGAATTTGGCAGCCCGGATGCAGTGCTCCTGCCGGGCAGCAAGAATACGATCCGGGATCTGCTCTGGATGCGTCAGAACGGCATGGAAGCTAAGATCCTCCAGTTCGAGGGCAGGGGCGGGCTGGTGTTCGGCATCTGCGGGGGATACCAGATGCTGGGGCAGGAGATTTCAGACCCCGACGGCACAGAGCAGAAAGGGACAGTGGCAGGTATGGGGCTTCTTCCCGTGCGCACGGTATTTTGCCGGGAAAAGAGAAGGACAAGAGTGGAAGGAAAATTTCTTCCGCTGGATGGTGTACTCAAAGATCTGTCCGGCGCGTGCTTTACCGGATATGAGATCCATATGGGGAAAAGCGCCCTTGCAGAGGACAGCAGTCCCCTTGTCTCGATCTCAGAGGAGACCGGAAAAAGCAGCGTTTTCGGCGGGAACGACAGAGACAGCGCACATCCGGACGGCGCCTGCCGCGGAAATGTGTACGGATGCTATGTCCATGGGATCTTTGACGACCCGGAGGCGGCGGGAGGATTCCTGTCGGCACTGCTGAAAACGAAGGGGTATGACCCGTCAGAGATCCGGGCAAGGGACTGGAAAGCGTATAAAGAGGAACAGTATGACAGGCTTGCGGACATCATCCGCCAGAACGTGGATATGGAGGCAGTCTATCGGATCATAGAGAAGGGAAATGATGCACCATGTATTCTGTAATCCGCATCGGGAGCAGGGAGAGCGCTCTCGCAGTAAAACAGGCAGAAATCATAAAGGAACTGATCGAAAGGGAAGCCCCGGAGATCAGGGCGGAGATCATCACCATGAAGACCACCGGTGATAAGATCCTGGACAAAAGCCTGGAAAAGATCGGCGGCAAAGGGCTGTTCGTCAAAGAACTTGACCGGGCGCTCATGGAAGGGAAGATCGACCTTGCCGTACACAGTCTGAAGGATATGCCCATGGAGGAGAGGGAAGACCTTCCCATCCTGGCATACAGCAGGAGGGAGGACCCCAGGGATGTGCTCCTTCTGCGGGAGGGGCTTGACGATCTCCCGGAGGCTCCGGTCATCGGCACATCCAGCCGGAGGCGGAGTCTCCAGATGGAGGCGCTGTATCCGGAATGTACGTTCCGGGGCATCCGGGGAAATGTCCAGACACGGCTGCACAAGCTGGAGACAGAAGGGTATGACGGGACGCTCCTGGCGGCGGCAGGATTGAAGCGGCTGGGAATGGAGAAGGAGATCCGCAGGTATTTCTCCGTGGAGGAGATGATCCCCGCCGCCGGGCAGGGCATCCTTGCCGTTCAGGGAAGGCAGGGAGAGACGTATGAGTGGATGGCGCGCCTGGACTGTCCTGAGAGCCGGGCGTCGGCGCAGGCGGAGCGCCAGTTTATCCGTACAGTGGGGGGCGGATGTACCTCTCCCTGCGCGGCACATGCCAGGGTGGAGGGGAATGAACTGAAGCTTTCGGGATTGTATTACAATGAGAAGACAGGACAGTATGTAAAAGGATCGCTGTGCGCGGATACTGCCCGCGCGGTACAGGCCGGGGAGGAACTGGCACAGGAGCTGATGAGGCGCATTTAGGGAGAGGATATGGAGATGGAGAACAGGCAGAAAGAAAAAAAGGGAAAGGTGTGGCTCGCCGGCGCCGGTCCCGGGGACGGGGCTCTGCTGACGCTGAAGACAGCGCGCCTGATGGAACAGGCGGATGTGATCGTGTATGACGCCCTGATCAGTGCGGAGATCTTAAGCAGGATTCCGGAGACAAAAGAAGTGATCTATGTGGGAAAGCATGCGGGAAACCACCCGGTCCCCCAGGAGGAGATCAACCGGATTCTTGTCCGGGAGGCAAAAAAAGGGAAACATGTCCTCCGGTTAAAAGGGGGAGATCCCTTTGTGTTCGGAAGAGGCGGAGAGGAACTGGAAAGCCTCCTTCAGGAAAAGATCCCATTTGAGATTGTGCCCGGGGTGACTTCCGCGGCAGCGGTCCCTGCTTACGCCGGGATCCCTGTGACTCACCGGGATTACGCTTCTTCCTTCCATGTGATCACCGGACACGCGAGAAAGGGAGGAAAGGTGGAACTGGATTTCCCGGCGCTTGTCAGGCTGGATGGCACCCTGGTGTTCCTGATGGGGCTTTCCTCCATGGAGTTCCTCCTAAACGGGCTGACAGAGGCAGGGATGGATCCGGACATGCCGGCTGCTGTCCTGGAGAACGGGACTTCTGCCGGACAGAGGAGAGTGACAGCGACGGTAACTACCCTGAAAGAAGCTTCTGACCGTGCAGGCATCAAAACACCTGCCATCATCGTGGTGGGAAAGGTGTGCGCCCTGTCCTCCCGGATGCACTGGGCAGAGGACCGCGTGCTGGGAGGAAGGCAGTTCCTGGTCACAAGACCCAGGCAGAGCAGTTCATCCCTTGCAAGCCGTCTGCGGGACCTGGGGGCACAGGTCATTGAGATGCCTGCAATCCGCACAGAGCCCATCTGCCCGAACGAGAGACTGAAAAAAGCGCTGGAAACGTTCGGGATGCATGCGGCTCAGGAGTGGCTGGTCTTCACAAGCCCTGCCGGGGCGGACATCTTTTTCGACCAGCTTATGGAACTGGGGATGGATCTGAGAAGCCTCCTTGTCCGGCGGGCAGAGGTGCGCATCGCTGCCATCGGCTCGGGGACTGCAGCTGTCCCGGAAAAACGGGGGCTGATCCCGGACCTTGTACCCCAGGTATACAGTGCGGCGGCTCTGGGAGAGGCACTCGCAGAGACTGCGGCAGAAGGCAGCCATGTCACAGTGGCGCGGGCAGAGAAGGGCTCGGAAGAGCTGATTCCGCCTCTTCTTTCCGCCGGGCTGAGCGTGGAAGATGTCCCGCTGTACAGGACGGTGTATGAGACGCATCCCTTTCTCCGGGAACAGATCCGGGAAATGTTGGAAAGCGGGAAAATTGACGCCGTGACATTTACAAGCGCGTCCACGGTCAGAGGCTTTACAGGAGCCGTGAAAGACGCAGACTATACAAAGATCCGGGCGGTCTGCATCGGGGAGCAGACTGCGGCGGAGGCGGCAAAACACGGGATGCGGATCCAGGTGTCGGAGCAGGCGTCCATGGATGCAATGGTTGGGAAGATCGTGGAGCTGTTTGGAAAGAACCGCTGATCTGACAAAACAGATATCTGATAAGAAAGGAGGATGGGGAGATGATTGCATATACGCTAAAACGACTGGCCACAGGGATCGTCTCCCTGTTCGTCCTTGCTACTGTGACCTTTTTCCTGGTCCGCCTTATACCGGGAAGCCCGTTCCAGAACGGAGGGGTGTCCACCCAGGTAGTAGAGGCGGTGGAAGAAGAATATGGACTGAAGGAGCCGCTTTTGGACCAGTATCTGACCTATATGGGAAATCTTGTGCAGGGAGATCTGGGCGTCTCTTACCAGGAACCGGACACAACGGTGGCGGAGATCATCGGCAGGACCTGGCCGGTCACTGCTTCGCTGGGGCTGGTAGCCCTTTTGGCGTCAGTGTTCCTTGGCACGGGGCTTGGGATCCTTAAGGCAGTGTCAAAGAAAAAGGCGGTCCGAGAGGGCATTGCGGCAGGAGGGATGCTTCTTGCCGGAATCCCGAACTTTGCCGCTGCGATCCTTCTTCTCCTTGTGTTCAGTGTGAAACTGAGGTGGTTTCCTTCAGCGGGACTTCTGACCCCTGCCCACTATGTACTTCCGATGATCTCGCTGATGATTTATCCGATGGCTGTCATCTCCCGCCTGACAGGAAATACACTTGCCTCAGAAATGGGCAAACAGTATGTGCTGTTCGCCCGGGCAAAGGGGCTTGGAAAGGGCAGGATTTTATTTACTCATGCCCTGAAAAATGCATGGATCCCGGTATTGAATTATGTGGGACCCGTATCGGCGTTCCTTCTTACCGGAAGCTTTGTGGTGGAGAGCATCTTTACCATCCCGGGGCTTGGGCGGGAGTTTGTAAGCTCTATTACAAACCGGGATTACACGCTGATCCTGGGGCTGACGGTGTTTATGGGGACAGTCGTGATCCTGGTGAATCTTGTGACAGACCTTGTGTGCACGTGGATGGATCCAAGGATGCGCAGGGCATACAGCGGGAAATAGGAACGCAGGAAATGGAAGTAATCGGAAATGTAATTACGAGGACATGGATCGCAGAAAGGAGGCGGGATCTGTGAATGTGCAAAAAGATGTGGCACGTCTGGTCAGAGGAAACAGACAGGCGCTTGCAGGCTGTGTGATCCTGGGTGTCTGGATCCTGCTCGCCATCCTTGTGCCTCTGTTCTGGCCCTGGTCTTATTCGGAACAGAATGCAGGGATCCAGAACCAGGCGATATCCCTGACCCATCTGTTCGGGACCGATAAGTTCGGAAGGGATATTTTTGCCCGGGTGTGGTACGGGGCAGGGATCAGTCTGCTGATCGGGATCGCCAGCGCCCTGGTCAACGGCTGTGTGGGCGTACTCTACGGAGCGTCTGCGGGGTATGCGGGAAAATATGTGGATATGGTCATGATGCGTATTGCGGATATCATTTCCTCTATCCCCTCTATGCTCTATGTGATCCTGATCACGCTTGCGGCGGGAGCCGGAGCGGGAAGCATGATTCTCGGGCTGTGCGTGGCAGGATGGATCGATATGGCGCGGATCGTCCGGGGAGAGATCCAGAGACTGAAAGAGACAGATTTCGCGGCGGCGGCACGCATGGAGGGTATCCCCCGCATCAGGATCCTGTTGAGGCATCTGCTTCCAAACGCGGCAGGACTGATCCTTGTGAACCTGATCTTTCTGATCCCCCAGGCAATCTTTACAGAAGCGTTTTTAAGTTTCCTGGGGGTAGGGCTGGAGCCTCCCGCTGCCAGCCTGGGGACGATCATACAGGAGGCGCGCAGCCAGATGCTGGTATATCCGAATCAGATGGTCTGTCCTCTTGTTGTGCTGTGCGTGATGCTTCTTGCCCTCAATGCAGTGGGTACGGCGATTGAGGGACAGCTCCGGAGAGGAAAAAACGAATGAGCATTTTAGAGGTAAAAAACTTAAGTGTACAATATCATACCGGACAGGGAAGAAAAAAAGCGCTCGATAAGGTCAGCTTTTCTGTGGAAAAGGGCGAGATCGCCGGCATCGTGGGAGAGTCCGGTTCCGGAAAGAGCACGGCAATGCTGGCAGTGATGGGGCTTCTGGGGAACAGCGCGGAAGTTTCGTCAGACGGGATCACTGTCTGCGAAAGACCGGTGAAGCCGGGACATGATATCGCCATGATCCTCCAGGACTCCCTGAACTGCCTGGACCCCACGGTAAAAGTCGGGCGCCAGATCACGGAGACCATCCGCGCCCACAGGAAATGTACAAGGAAAGAGGCGCGGGAACGGGCGGAGGAACTGCTGGACATGGCAGGGATCCGCGCCCCGAAGCTTCGGATGGGACAGTATCCCTTTGAGCTTTCCGGGGGAATGCGCCAGCGGGCAGCCATTGCCATTGCCCTTGCCTGCGAGCCCCGGGTGATCATCGCGGATGAGCCGACGACCGCGCTGGACGCGGCGGTCCAGGTCCAGATCCTCCATCTCCTGAAAAGGATCGTGGAGGATACCGGCACCTCCCTTCTTGTGGTCAGCCATGATATGGGGGTCATTGCAGCGCTGTGCAGCAGAGTGTATGTGATGAGATCCGGTCAGATCATCGAGCATGGGACTGCGGAAGAGATTTTCTATGCCCCGGTCCATGAATATACGAAAAAGCTCTTAAAGGACACAAAAGGAAATAAGGATCTCCCACCTGATGTCCGGGAGGAACCGCCTCTGCTCCGAATGGAGCATGTGACCAAGGTGTTTGGCACGGAAGAAGGGGTCAGGGACGTTTCTCTGGAGATCCGCGCAGGGGAGGTGTACGCCCTTGCCGGGGAGAGCGGCAGCGGGAAGACCACTCTGGCAAGGATCCTGACCGGGGTTCTGCCGCCGGACAGCGGAGCAATCTGGTACAAGGGAGAACGCCTGGACGGAAGAGGCGGGAAGAAGGCATGGAACGGGAAGATCCAGATGGTGTTCCAGGACTCGTATGGTTCCCTCAACCCCTGTCTGACTGTGGGACAGGCTTTAAGCGAGGCTCTGCGGATGCAGGGCGGAAAGGACAGGCTGACGCCCGCGAAGCGCCGCAGGAGAGTGGAAGAGATGCTCTGTATGGCAGGGCTTTCCCCGAAGGATGCGGACCGGTATCCGGATGAGTTTTCCGGAGGAGAGCGCCAGCGGATCGGGATCGCCAGGGCGCTCATCCCGGAGCCGGAGCTTCTGATCTGCGACGAGGCATTCTCCGCGCTGGATGCCTCCACAAGGAAGCAGATCCTTAAGCTGCTCCTGTCCATCCAGAAAACGAGGAAGATCGCCTGCCTGTTCATCTCCCACGACCTGTCCCTGATCCGTCAGGTCAGCAGCAGGATCAGCGTCCTCTGCCGGGGGAGGATGGCAGAGACCGGAGAGACAAAGGCTGTCTGTTCAGATCCCTGGCATCCTTATACAAAGATGCTTTTAAACTCGGTCCTGCCGCCGGACCCGCTGAAAGCCGGAAAAATCCGGCCTGTTCTCGCGGAAGAGAACGGGCGGGAGACAGACAGCGGGAATGGATGCCCCTTCGCAGTTTCCTGCGGCTATGCCATGGAATGCTGCTTTGAAGGGACGCCGGAACTGTACCGCTTCGGCAGCAGGGAGACTGCATGCTTCCTTTACTCAGAGGAGCATACCGGGAAACGGGCGGATGATTACCGGATGACATCACAGATATGAGATACCATTGACAGCGGAAGGAGGGAAATGCATGAAAAGGAGAAGACTGACAGCAGCACTCCTGGCGGCCGTCGTGCTCTGCGCGGCAGCATTGTCCGGATGTGCGAAAGGAGAAAAAAGCGCCGGAGGGGAAAAGGAGATTACAGTGGCAGTCAACAGTGAGACCGGGACTCTGGACCCGGCAGGGGCCATTGCCCTGACCTATCTGTCTTATTCTGTGACCGCCCTGGACGAGCTGCTCACATATGATGAAAACGGGGATATTGAGTACCGGGCGGCAGAATCCTATGAGGTGAATGAGGATTCCACGGTCTGGACTTTCCATCTCAGGGAGGACGCCCTCTGGTCTGACGGCACGCCGGTGACATCGGAGGATTTCCTGAATACGATCCGCCGCGCCCTGGACCCGGCGTCAGGGAGCGGGTATGCAGTCTATCTCTTCCCCATTGAAAACGCGGAAGAAATCTATAATCAGGAAGTTTCTATGGATACTCTTGGCGTGGACACGCCGGATGATCATACGCTGGTCTTCCGTCTGGAGGCGCCGTGTGTTTATTTTCTTGATTTGCTGCGGCTTCCCGTATATACGCCATCCTGTGCGAAGTATGCAGATTCCGTGGACAGCGGCTGGGACAAAGATCCGGCGACAAGCCTGGCGAACGGTCCGTTTATGCTTGCAGAATATGTGCCGGATCAGTATTTCGTGCTGGAGAAAAATGAATCCTACTGGAATAAGGATGCAGTCCGCCTGGACCGGATCACCTACCGGTTCTTTGACGATACCCAGGCAATGGCAGCGGCCTACGAGACCGGTGAAGTGGATGTGGCGGTATCTCTCCCCTCAGCGGTAATGGATCTCTATGAGGGCAGGGATGACCTCCTGGTGACAGATCAGATTGCCACGCGGTATATTTATTTTAATCTGAATGTGGAGCCTTTTGACGATGTAAGGGTAAGAGAGGCGTTCAACCTTGCCATTGACCGGGAAGAATTGTGCCGGATCGTGGGCGCGGATACAGAACCGACCTATAATCTGGTGGCAAAATATATGATCGATAAAAACACAGGCATGCGTTTTGTGGATGAGGCGGAGCAGCCCTTTGAGGAAAATGTAGAGCGGGCGCGGGAGCTTCTTGCCGAGGCGGGCTATCCGGACGGACAGGGTTTCCCGGAGCTTACGTATAATTATCCGACTCTGGAGATGGACTCGGACACAGCCCAGGTCATCAAGGAGCAGCTCAAAGAAAACCTGAATATTGATATTGAGCTGAAGGCGCAGGAGCTCCAGGCAAATTACAGCAGCAGGTACGCAGGTGATTTCGATCTGTGCAGGATGAACTGGACCGCTGACTTTGCCGACCCGTATACGTATCTGTCCATGCTTTTGTCCAACAGCACATATAATTGCAGCGGGATCCAAGATGAGGAGTATGACGCGATCGTGGAGGCATCCGGCAGCGAACAGGATCCGGCGGTGCGGTCCGAGCTTCTTCATCAGGCGGAGCAGAGGGCAGTGGGAGAACAGTTCTACATTATTCCCCTGTATGCCATGAAGAGCATAAATCTGGTCAATCCGGAGATCACAGGTCTTAAGCAGATCCCGGCAAGCGGAGCTTTGGAATACCGGTACGCAGATATCGGATGACAGGAATCCAAAAGGGACCGTAAAATTGTGGATCATGAGGAAAGGATGTGGACAGCTATGATGGAGCTTGTCATAGGAGGAAGCGGCAGCGGGAAATCCGCTTACGCGGAAGCGGCTCTGTGCCGCCTCTCTTCATCCTCGGACAGCGGGCAGGGGAAAGTCACACTACAGGGCGGGCAGAGATATTATATTGCCACAATGCCGCCCTGGGATAAAGAGACAGAGAAAAAGATCGAGCGGCACCGCGCCATGCGCTCCGGCAGGGGATTCAACACGCTGGAATGGTATACAGACCTTGAGGGAAAGCTGGAGTGTGAAGACTGCCCTTCCCTGGAAAGAGCGGATATTCTCGTAGAGTGTCTCTCCAACCTGACGGCCAATGAGATGTACATGGAGGACGGAACCGGGGAAAACGCGGCTGACGAAGTGATCCGCGGGATTCTCCACCTGAGGGAAAGATGCAGGCATCTGATCGTGGTGACGAACGATGTGTTCAGCGAGTCCGTGGAAGATTCTTCTGAGATGGGGCTGTACAAGGAGACTCTGGGTAAGATAAACTGTGTCCTTGCGAAAGAGGCAGACCGGGTGACCGAGGTGATCTGCGGCATCCCCTGCGCAGTAAAGACAGAGATTGGACCGGAGAGTCGGAAAACAGATATCTGGAAGCCAGACAGCGGGATGGCGGAAGAGGGAAAGGATGGTGAGAGGGGCGTGAGGATCATAACAGGAGGGGCATTCCAGGGAAAGCGTTCATTTGCTAAGAGACTGTATCCCGATGCGGAATGGACAGACGGGGGCAGATGTTCCCTGGATGAAATCCGAACATGCGGGGCAGTATACAGCTTTCATGAGTTTGTAAAGCGCTGGCTCAGGCAGGGGAGATGCTGGGAAGAGCTGGTATCCCTCATACTGGAGGAAAACAGAGGACTTATCCTGATATGCGATGAAATCGGATGCGGACTTGTGCCGGTGGACGCTTTTGAGAGGAAATATCGGGAGAGCACGGGCAGGATCATGAACGCCCTTGCAGAGCAGGCAGAACGGGTGGACCGGGTCGTCTGCGGCATCGGAAGGAGGATAAAATGAATACAGAACTTGAACAGGTGCTTCCGGCTCAGATTGAGAACAGGAGCTTTGAGATCATAACAGAAGAACTCGGGGACAGGATATTTGTCCCGGGGACAGAGCCTATCGTAAAACGGTGTATCCACACAAGCGCGGATTTTGACTATGCCGACAATCTGGCCTTTTCCGAAAATGTGGTGGAAAAGGCTTTGAGCGCGCTCAAAAGAGGGGCGTCTATTGTCACGGACACTCAGATGGCAAAGGCAGGGATCAATAAAAAGAAGCTGGCACAGTACGGCGGTCAGGTGTACTGTTTTATGTCTGATGAGGATGTGGCAGAGGCAGCCCGTAAAGAAGGGACAACGAGAGCTGCCGCAAGTATGGATAAAGCGGCAGGATTGTATCAGGACCACGCAGACAGTCTGGGTGGTCCGCATGGGCCGAAGGACAGACCGGGGCTGATCTTTGCAGTAGGCAATGCGCCGACTGCCCTGGTCCGCCTTTACGAGCTGGTCAGGGAAGGAAGGCTGGATCCGGAGCTGATCATCGGCGTGCCCGTGGGGTTTGTCAATGTAGTGCAGTCCAAAGAGATGATCCTTGACCTTCAGGATACGCCTTATATTGTGGCAAGAGGGAGAAAAGGCGGGAGCAATATCGCGGCATGTATCTGCAATGCTCTTTTATATATGCTGAAATAGGCAGATGGGAGAAAGGAGGCTGCAGGTATGGAAAGACCGTATTTTCCTGTATTTATCGATATGGAAGGCAGGCTCATCCTGGTGGCGGGAGGCGGAAGGATCGCGCTGCGCCGGGTGAGAACTCTGCTCCGGTTCGGCGCGAAGATCCGCGTGATCGCTCCCAGGCTCTGCCGGGAGCTTGAAGACATGGGGAAGGACAGGATGATCTGTATAGAGCAGAGAGAATATAAGCCGGGAGATATCAAGGGAGCGGCTCTTGTGCTTGCTGCCACGGACAGCCGGGAGGTGAACCGGCAGATCCGGGAAGAATGCCGGGCAGAGGGAATCCCGGTCAATGTGTCGGATGACCGGGATCTCTGCGACTTTTATTTCCCGTCTGTCGTGATGACAGATGAAGCAGTCATCGGGATCAGCTCCGGGGGAGAAGATCCGGGGAGAACCAGGAGGATTCGAAGCGAGATCGAGAAAACACTCGGGCAGAGCGGATGGTATGAATAAGAACAGTGGGATCTGAAACTGTCAGGACAGTTCCAGATCCCACTGTTCTTCAATAACCCCTTCGCCCCATTCGGACTTGTTTCTGCTCCACACCCTGCGGAAGCCGTGAGTTTCATAAATATGCCGCGCGACTACCTGTGCCGTGATGGTGAGAAGAAAGACTTTTTTATAGCCTTTTTCCCGGCAGAAATCAAGCGCAAGATCCATGAGCCTGTTTCCGTATCCTCGCTTCCTCATCTCCGGCTCCAGCATGAAAAAGCGAATCTGGGCAGTGGAACCGTCCACTTTGGCCACGGCGATGCTCCCTGCGGGAACTCCATTGAACTCCAGGATGTTCAGGCAGTCAGTTTCAGGGTCAAACTTATCCGCAAACTCATACACGATCCGATCCACATAGGCAGAGAATACATCTGACAGGTGGCGCTCCGCATAGTAGAGCGTTTTGTGGCGGGAGATCACATACTCGATATCGCTCTGGGTAAAAGGACGGATCGAGATGACGTCGTTTGCGTCGGAAAGTTTGCTGCGGATCAGTACCATGGCATCCAGGACCGCGTGGAGGTCTTCCTCATTCAGTTTCTGGAAGATATTCCGGATCTGGGTGCTCTGGATATCACTGAGCCGATTAAATTCTTTTCGTCCGAAATCGGTCAGACGGATGTAGCGGATCCGGCTGTCTGTTCTGGACAGGGTCTTTTCTATCAGTCCCTTTTTCTCAAATTTGGCGATCATCCGGCTCATATAGCTGCGGTCAATATTCAGCTGCTGTGTCAGGATATTCGCCGTACATCGCTCCGTCTTGCTGATTTCCAGCAGGACGTCTTTTTCTGTCAGAGAATACCCTGCATCCAGGATCGCGCTGTCGATCCGTTTGCAAAGATACAGGTAGACTTTGTTGAATCCCTGTACATCTGCGATCTGGTCTGGTGAAAACAACATCATTCCCTCCCTTTTATTTTGTACTGCCCTTTTTCATTCCATAGTGTAAATCCCAGGATCAGCACGCCGCCGATGAACTGCAGAACGGTCATGCTCTCGCCCAGGATCAGTACGGAGACAACGACCGCTGCCAGCGGATCAATGTAGCTCAAGATCGCCGCCTCCTGCCCGGGCAGGTCCTTCAGGGCAGAGAAGTACAAGCAGTAGGTGACGCCGGTATGCAGAAGTCCAACGATCAGCAGACTTGTCCATCCGATCCCGTTCAGGGAAGCAAGGTTTGTGCCCCCGGTGCACGCCACGTAGGGGAGCAGTACAATGATCGCTGAAAAAAACTGAAGCAGTGTGCGGTGGATGCCGGCAACATTTTTGATGAACTTATTGAGCAGGATGACCGAGGCGTAAAAGACAGCGGCACCCAGCCCGAAGAGGATGCCGGTCAGGTCGCTGCCGCCCTGCCTCAGATTGCCGATCCCTATGATCATGACCAGCCCCAGAGTGGACATGCAGAAACAGAGAATCTGCTTTGCTGTCAGCTTCTCCCGGAACAGAAGGGGTGAAGCAACGGTTACAATGACCGGAGCAAAGTAGTAGCTCAAAGTTGCGGCAGAGATGGTAGTGTACTGGTAAGCCTGAAAGAGAAGAATCCAGTTGATACCCATTGCCACGCCCGAGGCGAGGAGGAGAGGGATATCTCTGCGGATGCCTTTCAGATCGATCTTCTGCTTTGTCACTGCCAGAAATACAAGGATTAGAGCGGCTGCGAGGATGGCGCGGTACAGCGCCAGTTCCCCTGAGCTTAAAGGGATATACCTGGTGAAAAGCCCCAGCGTGCCGAATACCGCCATGGACACGCTGAGCATGATCTTCGGGCGCCTCATACCATCCACTCCAGTTCTTCCGGCCAGCGGATCTCTTGACCGGAAAAAATAATACCGGTATTTTCTTTCAAGAAGCTCTCCTCTCCGAAAATGTCCCAGACAGGGGCGGCGACGTGCCCCCAGGGGAGGCCGTTGCTGATATAATATACTGCTTTCATAGTCGATCCTCCTGATTTGTTGACTGAATCCACTTTTTATAAGATAATATATTATGTGGACTTTGTCAACAAAATAAAAATCGAAATTTTGTGACATAAATAGTATAATAGACAGGATAATGAAGACGGAGGAAAAGAAAAATGGATATAATGGAAGTGATGAAGGCGCGTCACAGCGTGCGCCAATATAAGGATCAGCCGCTGGAGAACAGTGTGAAACAAAGGCTGGAAGAGGAGGTCAGGGCATGCAACATGGAAAGTGGTCTTCATATTCAGCTCATTACGGGTGAACCCCATGCATTCGCCGGGTTCATGGCACATTATGGGAAATTCAGGGGAGTCACAGACTATATTGCCCTGATCGGAAAGAAAGGGGCGAAGCTGGAAGAGGGCTGTGGATATTACGGCGAGAGACTGGTCCTGCTTGCTCAGGAGCTTGGATTGAATACCTGCTGGGTGGCAACGACGTACAGTAAGACAAAGAGCGCTTATGAGGTCAGAGAAGGGGAAAAGCTGTGCTGTGTCATTGCTCTTGGATACGGAGAGACGCAGGGTGTCCCGCACAAGGTCAAAACGATCGAAGAACTCTGCAGTGTGGATGGAACGATGCCCCAGTGGTTCCGGAAGGGGATGGAAGCGGCGCAGCTGGCGCCCACGGCAATGAACCAGCAGAAATTCTGCTTTCATTTAAAGGATGATAAGGTGACTGCCACTACAAAAAGAGGATTCTATACAAAGATGGATCTGGGGATTGCCAGATATCATTTTGAGGCGGTGACAGGCAGAAAAGTCCTGTCTCCCGGCAGACAGCAGTAGACATTGACCTGGGCAGAAAACAGCAGGAAGGAACAAAAGGAAACAGGAAATGAAGAACAGCAGTCAGAGGAACAACAGCCAGAATCTGGCGGAATATCTGCGGAGTTTCCCGCTGAAAGAAGGAGAAAACAAGACTGCGGTCCCGTATTTTAATATCTATCGGTTTACATCGAAAAAGATCCGGATGCCGCAGACGGACGATCCGTATCTGTACGTGGTGGCTGATGGATCTATGAGACTTTATACCCCGTCCGGCATCATGGATTACCCGGCAGGTCAGTATTCCATATCTGAGATCGACACGCCGCTTTTCGGACATGTGCTGACATTTTCGGATAAAGGAGATTTTCTTGCTATGTCGCTGGGATTTACCGTGAATGATGTGATCACAGTGGTCCTTGACCTGGACGATAACCTGGCAGAGCAGATCCTGGCGTCTAAACTCAGTGCCAGCGATATGGCAGTATCGGATAAAAGAGTGATCAACTCGGTCATCCGGCTTCTGTCTGTGCTGGGCGAAAAACCCAGCTTACATTTATGGCGAATCATATCCGCAGAGAGGTCATTTTCTATATGTTGTGCGGTTCCTGTGGGAAACAGTTCCTTACGAGCATTATAAATGTCCGGCAGGCGGGGGAAATTTACGAGGTCAACAGCTGGATCAAGAAAAATTTCCGGAGTTCATTTACAGTGGAAGAAATAGAAAAAAAAAAAAACATGAGCGTGTCCCTGTTCCATCAGAAATTCAAGAGCGCTGTGGGCATGGGACCGCTTCAGTGTCAGAAACGGCTGCGTCTTACAGAAGCAAGAAGGCTGATGCTGGATGAGAACCGGAATGTCACTGAGGCGGCGATGGAGGTCGGATATGAGAGCATCTCCCAGTTTACAAGGGATTACCGGAAAATGTTCGGGGCATCCCCAAAAGAAGATATCCGGAGGCTTTCTGCAATAAAAACGCCGGATATATAGAGAACGGCAGGTGGAGAAACAGGCAGATTTTATGTATAAACAGGCAAGCAGGAGAAAAAATTCATTGTTAAAATGATCATCAGAAAATAAATGGAGGTATGAAAGATGATCTTAACAGATGAATTATGTGACAAACTGTGTGCAGCGGCACATGAGAAAAGTAAAGAAATGGGAATCGATATCAGTTTTGCGGTATGCGATGAGAACGGTCTCCCGAGAGTATACCGCCGATATGGCGATGCGCTTGTCCTGAGCATCACGCTCGTGCCAGGCAAGGCTTATACGTCTGCGGTCACTCAATGCAAAACAAAAGATGTGGCAGCATGTGCGGCAGAGGGTGCTTCCCTTATG
>CALWFS010000004.1 GCA_944377705.1 uncultured Mediterraneibacter sp.
ACCAAGCGGCAGTTCAGACTGGATTTCCGGGAGAGGGTTAGCCGTTCGATTTGGCCCAGCAAGCTGGTCCTCTCTGGTTATAGAATTCTGCCAGCAAAGTGGATTTTATCGTTTACCGAAGAAGTTTCTCCAGCGTTGTGTGTTTCTGTCGGCTGGGGAAGGGCTATCTTTTGCCGGAAAAGCTCCCCTTCCACTGCGTTTGTAAACGCTGCATTTGTCGGGGGACCTTCCGTCTTGAGCAAAACCAGAAAACAGCGAAGCGCCTTTTCGAAACTTCCTTTCAGCGCGGGGATATGGGTGGCTGAGGTGACTTCGGAATGAGGCTTGGAAAAAGTAGAAATCAGGGGACACGCGTTGGGTTTGGAAGAGGGATTGTCTGAGGCGAAGCCGAGTTGCCCTCTTCCAATCCCTGTTTTTAGCGTGTTCCCTGATTTCGTAGTTTTTCCTGCCTCATGGAGCGGAGCCGATGCCAGCCATACCTCTGCGCTGAATACGTCTTGAACAACCCCGCTCCGCGGTTTTCGGACGTTTCCCCGATCATCCGTCCTCACACACAAATCCAGATTGTATATTCTATGGAGCTCTCGGCAATACTCCAGGGAAAAGAAAGCGGAAAGAAGGGTTTGTCATGAGTAAGAAGAAGGAAAAACCAATCGATCTTAAGAATTTGGAACCGGAGGAAAAGCTGAAGTATGAAGTGGCGGAGGAACTAGGGCTTCTGGACAAGGTGCTGTCTCAGGGCTGGAAGTCGCTGACCTCAAAGGAGACCGGGAGGATAGGAGGTCTGGTGACAAAAAAGAAGAAACAGGAGCAGTAAAATCTTTACAAAAAAGCAGATATTTGATAGAATTGTACAACTAGGGAGACAATGGGTGATAAAGTTATGGCAGATAGTATAGAGGTCATGGGTGTGGTGCTGAACTGCCTTACCGCAAAAGAAGCTATGCTTCAGGCAATGCAGTTTATGGAAAGCGACCTGGTTGATACAATAGAAATCCTGTCCATGAAAGACCTGATGAATGGTCGGGAGGACACGGAGTGGAAAAACCTGGTAAATGAGTGCGGGCTTGTGATACCGGGAGAAGCGGAGATCCTCAAAGCAGCGGACGCAGATGGAAGAAAACTGGAAAAGGAGACTGCGGACCATACTTTTTTAAAGTTGTTTTTAAAATATCTCCAGAAAAATCAAAAGAAAATATTTCTGCTCGCAGATACAGAGGAAGACCTGGCGCATGCGGCGGACGCAGTCCGGAGATACAGCAGAGGGATCCGGCTGACGGGGAGCGGAGTCATAAAGCCTGATGATAACAGGGAGGAAAGCGTGATCAATGAGATTAACGGTACGGAAACAGACTGTATCCTTTCTGTCCTGGGATCACCTTACCAGGAGCAGTTTATCGGCAGGAACAGCGCTTTGCTTAATACGAAGGTATGGCTTGGCTGTGGCGCTGTATTCAGAGATGATTACGGGGCAGGCAGGCCAGCGGGCAGGCTGAAGCATTTTTTCAGAAAGTTTCTGTTTTCCTGGTGTGCCGGAAAGGAACAGTAGAGGGTATACAGTGGCATTTTGTGTAGAATGTATATGGCGGAAATTGTGAATTTTTTGTAAAAACTATGAGGAAATGCATAAAAATAATGCATTTCCTCTTTCTTTTTTTGATGTTTTGCATTAATATATTACATGAGTATGTGAACGGAATAAATTATTTGGGTTTTAAATTTGTGAAAAATGTACATGGTATAACTGAAGGAGCGGAGGGAGAAAGATGATTTCTAATCAGATACTGCAAAATACAATAGAGGGATTGAAAGGGATCTCAAGGGTAGATTTCTGTGTCCTTGATACAGAGGGAAAAGAATTGGCAGCTACGTTTGAAAGCGGGCAGGACAGAAGCGAGGCAGTGCTCTCTTTTGTCGAATCTCCTGCGGACAGCCAGGTGATCCAGGGATGCCAGTTCTTTAAGATTTTTGACGAGCAGAGGCTGGAGTATGTTCTGCTTGCCGATGGAGACAGCGAGGATGTGTATATGCTGGGCAAGATTGCGGCATTTCAGATCCAGAGTCTCCTTGTGGCATATAAGGAGAGATTTGACAAAGATAATTTCATTAAAAATCTTCTCCTTGACAATCTGCTTTTAGTAGATATTTACAATCGGGCAAAAAAATTACATATTGACACAGAAGCAAAACGTGTTATCTTTATTATTGAGACATCGCACGAAAAAGACAATGCTGCGCTTGAAAACGTCAGGAGCCTTCTCGGCGGCAGGTCGAAAGATTTTATCACTGCTGTTGATGAGAAGAATATCATTGTGGTCAAAGAACTGTCGGAGAAAGACGGCGGCAGGGAACTTGAGAAGATGGCGAAGGAAATGCTGGATACGCTTCACAGTGAGGGAGAGGAAGAGCGGATCCGCATAGCATACGGAACTATTGTCAATGATATCAAGGAAGTTTCCAAATCTTATAAAGAAGCAAAACTTGCCCTTGATGTAGGAAAGATCTTTTTCGATGAGAAAGATATCATAGCGTTTGCAGCTCTTGGCATCGGGCGCCTGATTTATCAGCTCCCGCTTCCACTGTGCCGGATGTTTATCAAAGAGATTTTCGAGGGGAAATCTCCGGACGAATTTGATGAGGAGACATTGACGACGATTAACAAATTTTTTGAGAATAGTCTCAATGTATCAGAGACGTCCAGACAGCTTTATATTCACAGAAATACTCTTGTATACAGGCTGGACAAGCTCCAGAAGAGCACTGGGCTGGATCTTCGCGTATTTGAGGATGCGATCACATTCAAGATCGCTCTGATGGTCGTGAAATACATGAAATATATGGAGTCATTAGAGTACTAATATACACAGGAGTATGAATAATTAGGAGGAACATATGATTGAATTAAGGAACGTGACGAAGGAGTATTCCAAAGGGAATGCTGCTCTTAACGGTGTTTCCGTTAAGATCGAACGGGGAGAGTTCGTTTTCATCGTCGGCGACAGCGGTTCGGGTAAGTCTACCCTGATCCGTCTTATAATGAAAGAGCTGAATCCGACAGAGGGAACGATCATCGTGAACGGACAGAACTTAAACCGGATGAAGCACCGCCATATCGCGAAATACAGAAGGGGACTTGGCGTTGTCTTTCAGGATTTTCGTCTTTTGAAGGACAGAAATATCTATGAGAATATTGCATTTGCGCTGCGCGTGACAGAGACGCCGACGAGAGTGATCAAGAAGAAAGTGCCGGCGGCGCTTTCTCTCGTAGGACTTGCACAAAAATATAAGTCCTTCCCAAAGGAACTCTCGGGAGGAGAACAGCAGCGTGTCGCAATCGCAAGAGCTCTTGTAAATGAGCCTGCCATTTTGTTGTGCGACGAGCCTACAGGAAACCTGGACCCGACGAACTCATGGGAGATCATGAGTATTCTGAAGGAGGCGAATGAGCGTGGGACGACAGTTCTTGTCGTTACACATAACCAGGAAATCGTAAACGAGATGAACGAGCGCGTTATCACGATGAAACAGGGCGTGATCGTCAGTGATGAACAAAAAGGTGGGTATATAGATGAGGATTAGTACAGTAGGATACGTCGGAAAACAGGGCGTTAAGAATATCTGGAGGAACAAGATGTTTTCTCTCGCATCCGTTGCGACGATGTCAGCTTGTATCTTCCTGTTTGGTTTATTTTTCGCGATCCTTGTAAACTTTCAGTACATTATCAGGACCGCAGAGGAAGGTGTGGCAATTACCGTGTTCTTCAATGAAGACGCCACGGATGCCCAGAAGAGAGAGATCGGAGAAGAGCTGGAGAGCCACGAAGGTGTGTCGGACGTAGTATACGTTTCGGCGGACGAGGCGTGGGAAGAGTTCCAGAAACAGTATTTCGGAGACAATCCGGAGCTGGCGGAAGGTTTTAAGAATGATAACCCGCTGGCAAGTTCTGATAACTATGAGGTGTACATGCAGACTACGGATGACAACCAGAGCCTGCTTGCGAGAAGCCGGTCACTGTCCGCGACGCAGAGAGAGCTTGTTGAATTTGCACAGCAGCTTGATGGTGTCCGCGAGGTCAACCGTTCGGATGTGGTGGCGAACACGCTGTCCAGTGTGAATACACTTGTAGCGATCGTGTCAATTGCGATCATTATCATCCTGCTCGGCGTGTCTATCTTCTTGATCAGCAATACGGTTACCATGGGTATTACAGTGCGAAAAGAAGAGATTGCGATTATGAAATACATTGGAGCAAAGGACTTTGTGGTGCGCTCGCCGTTTGTGATCGAAGGTCTGATCATCGGTATCTTCGGCGCGGCGATTCCCCTTGTACTTCTGTACTTCCTGTACGACAAGGCAGTACAGTATATTATGGAGAAGTTCAGTATCCTGCAGAATATCATTGATTTCCTGCCGGTAGGAACGGTTTACCAGATCCTTCTTCCGATCGGTTTGGTAATGGGAATCGGAATCGGTTTCCTGGGAAGTTTCTTCACTGTGCGCAAGCACCTGAAAGTATAGGAGGCGTTTTATGAAAAAACGAATGAGAAAGCTGTGGGGGATTTTGATGGCACTCACCCTGACGGCAGGATTGGCATTCAATGTTAATGCCGTTACTCTTAACGATGCGCAGCAGAAGGCGGACGAGCTGGAAGGACAGAAGGATGCTGCTGAGGAAGAGCAGGCATCGCTTTCGGAACGGCTGGATGCCATTATAAAAAATATGGAAGATACTCAGGAGAAGCTGGAAGAAAAGAAGGCGGAAGTCGAGGCAGTCGAAAATGAACTTGCCCAGGCTCAGATCGATGCGAGCAATCAGTATGAGAGCATGAAAGTGCGCATCAAGTACATGTATGAGAGCGGCGGCAGTCAGATGCTTCAAGTGCTCATGGAAAGTGAAAATATGGGCGACTTTCTCAACAAAGCGGAGTATGTTTCCAAGATTTCTGAATATGATAGAAATGAGCTGATCAAGTATCAGGAAACTGTCGAAGAAGTGGAGAAAAAAGAGGAGCAGATTCAGACAGAATATGAAGAACTGGATGATCTTCAGACCGAGCTTATCACTCAGCAGGAAGAAGTACAGACACTGATTGACAGCAACGAGGCGAAACTTGCGGATATCCAGTCACAGATCGATGAGAACGCGGAAGTCCTTCAGCAATTAAAGGCACAGGCCGAGGAAGAGGCGAGAGTTCAGTCACAGGCAGGCAGCACCACCTGGATCACAGGTGGTCCTAATGTGGTCACCGGAAACGGATTTTTTACTCATCCGTGTCCCAATTATACTTACCAGTCCAGTTATTTCGGTGAGGTGAGGGATTTTGATCCGATTCCCCACAAAGGACATGATTATGCGGCACCTGCAGGGACGCCGACTTATGCGGCAGCGGCCGGAAGAGTTACGATCGCAGGATGGAGTTACAGCGCCGGAAACTGGGTGGTTATTGACCACGGTAATGGGCTGGTTACGAAGTACATGCACCACAGTGCCTTGAGTGTTACTGCCGGACAGTATGTGGAGAAGGGGCAGCAGATCGGTGCAGTCGGTACGACGGGATATTCCACAGGCAACCATCTTCATTTCCAGGTGGAGCTGAATGGTGTTGCGGTAAACCCGGATCTGTATATGTGATACATAGCAGCATGTGGATGCATGGCTGCGGAAGAAATAAAACGAGGGAGGACAAAGCGGAAGGAGTGTTCTGCTTTGTCCTTTCTTAGATATAAGAGAAAACAGGAGAAAACGGAGAATAGCAGTTATGGATTGGGAAGCAGAAAATAAATCACGGACAAAAAGATTCTGGCTGGGAGTATTTGTGGGATTTCT
This sequence comes from uncultured Mediterraneibacter sp., assembly GCA_944377705.1. Taxonomy (GTDB): domain Bacteria; phylum Bacillota; class Clostridia; order Lachnospirales; family Lachnospiraceae; genus Mediterraneibacter. The sequence goes on from CALWFS010000004.1 coordinate 5,829, forward strand.
GGCAGCGGTGTTTATCTTTGCGGGAGTTTGGTGTGTCTGGCAGATCAGCACCCGGATGCTCAGGGGTAATTTTACTTCCGGGAATATTTCCGAGCAGGATGTAGAGGATAAGCTGGATCAGATTAACGGTCTGATCGAGAATTATTATCTGTATGAGGATGAGATAGATGAGGACGCGCTGATAGACGGGATCTATTCGGGGTATGCCAGCGCGCTGGGAGATCCTTATACAGAGTACTATGATAAAGAAGCGACACAGGCCCTTCTGGAGACAACGAGCGGAGAATTTTCCGGCATTGGCGCCACGATGTCAAAGAGTGTTGACAGCGGTGAGATCACGATTGTGAACGTATATAAGGATTCACCCGCAGACAAGGCAGGGATTCAGGAGGGAGATATCCTGTATCAGGTCGATGATAAAGATACTGCCAGGGCGGATCTGGACACTGTGGTATCCTGGATCAAGGGAGAGAGAGGCACAGATGTGACTCTCCACGTGCTGCGCGGCGGTGAGGAGATAGAGGCAACAGCTACCCGGGATATCATAGAAATCCAGACCGTGGAGTATGAGATGAAAGACGGGCAGATCGGCTATATCGCGGTCAGTGAGTTCGATGACGTGACCTATGATCAGTTCAAGACGGCGCTGGATGATCTGGAAGAACAGGGTATGCAGGGACTTGTGATCGACCTGAGAGGAAATCCGGGAGGGAATCTGTCCACAGTGACAGATATGCTGAAGCTTTTACTGCCCGAGGGAACGATCGTTTCCACTAAGGATAAATACGGAAATACAGATGAGATCACCTGCGACGGATCCCATGAGTTTACCAAGCCGCTGGCAGTCCTGGTGAACCAGTACAGCGCCAGCGCGTCAGAGATCTTCAGCGGCGCAATCCAGGATTACGGCATCGGACAGATCGTGGGAATGACCACTTACGGGAAGGGCGTTGTTCAGCAGCTGATGGATCTGGGGGACGGAACTTATCTGAAGGTGACGATCGCGGAATATTATACGCCCAGCGGCAGGAGTATCAACGGAACAGGCGTGGAGCCGGACGTGGAAGTAGAGTATGAGTATGACGCGGAGAACCCGGACGCGGATAATCAGCTCGATCAGGCGCTGGAGGTGGTGCGGGGACAGTAGAGAGGGGACGGCAGAGCGGCACCAGACCTTTTATTGTACTCCAGCAGTGTAGAAAAATGGGAAAAGGGGACAGCGGCCAGGAATAGAATTTTATTGTGTTAATAGAAGAAATAGGATATACTGGTTGTGCGTTCATGGATAAGGACTGAGAGATGATGTGAGGTGTCAGCCGGCATGATCTGGACTGGTAAAGTCTATGAAAAGTGTACAGAGGAAAACGAGGTGCGGGATGAAAAAGGGAAAAAAGGTTTTTCGGAATAAAAAGCTTAAACAGCTCATTCTGGCAAGGAGGCTGAGCTGGCTGATCATTCCGGCTGTGATGATCCTGTATGGGATCTTTAGCGCTGGTTCTACGGTGAGAGTCCTGGTGGAAGATCCTTCGCTGGGAACGGTTGGCGGGCTGGTGTCTGCCATGGTCATATTTGGCTTGCTCTTTGGCACGATCCTTCTCTTTATCATCCGAAAGTATCTCCACTATGCCATACGTCAGGTGCTGAAGAACAGCAGTTTTGTCACAACCCGAGACTTTGAATATTACAGGGACAAGATGGAAGAGCTGTCCCCGGGTATTATGAGCCTGCTGGCAGACCTTGCGGTAGAGCCGGACAAGGATATTTCAGCCAGTCTTCTGCAGTACGAAAACATGGGGATCCTGCGTCAGGTCAGCGGGGGCGCTTACGAGATTACACAGAAGTATCAGCAGGCGGACCTGCGGGACAGTGATCGATTTCTGATCGAACAGATCACAGCAGGCACTTTTCATGGGCAGACCGTGAAACACTGGGTGGGTCTGGTGGAGACAGAGGCAGTAAAAGAAGGATATCTCCGGGATCGTCAAAAGAAAGAAGGCGGTATGGCAGGGTGCGGGGGCTGTCTGGTGACATTTCTGTTATTCATCGTGTCAGCATTTGCCTTCTCCTGGTATGGTAATGATGAGTTCTTCGCTCTGGTTGAACAGATGGAGCAGATGAGGGCAGCAGGGATGACAGAAGGACAGCAGTTCCAGTTCCTGGTCGGTCATCCGGAGATTCTCCTTTTGCTGCTGTGGGTGATCGTATTCTGCCTTGTGGGGCTGAGGCTGGTATTTTACCCGGTCATGCTGGCAATGGGTGTGGCTGGCTGGAAAAGCCAGTATTCCCGGTTTGTCCGTACGGAAAAAGGGGAAGAGATGGCAGAGTATGTGTTCGGGATGCAGAATTTTATCCACGACTTTTCCAATCTGAGCATGGTGGACAAAGAACAGCTTGTGCTGTGGAATGACTATCTGGTCTATGCTGTCACGCTGGAGGAAAACCAGCAGATCGTACATGAGATCATGTCGCTGATGAAGAAGGAGAAAGGAATAGAAAGATGATATTATACATAATCATGGGAATTATAGTCTTATTGCTGCTGCTGGTGATCATCTGGATCATCCGCACCTACAATCATTTTGTTGTTATGAAAAACAGAGTGGCAAATCAGGGAGCGCAGATCGATGTGCAGTTGAAACGCCGGTCTGACCTGATTCCAAACCTGATTGAGACGACCAAAGGATACGCTAAATATGAAAAGGACACGCTCACCGAAGTCACCCGGTTACGCTCCCGGGTCATGGAAGGAGGAAGTCTGGAGGAGTCGTGGCAGGCTGACCGGCAGCTGGGTCAGATCGTCGGCAGGATGCTGGCTCTGGGTGAGAGTTACCCGGAGTTGAAGGCAAATGCAAACTTTCTTCAGCTTCAGCAGGAACTCTCTGAAACTGAGGATAAGATTGCTAAGGCACGGCAGTTTTACAATGATGTTGTTTCCCGCTACAATACGGACCTGGAACTCTTTCCTCAAAACCTGATCGCAGGAATGCTCGGCTTTAGAAAGTCAGAACTGCTCCAGGCTAAAGAACAGGAGCGTGAAAATGTAACAATTAACGCGGACGCTTTTCAGTTTTAAGATTTGTCACTTGTATCTCGCTGCCGTATATGCTGTATAAAAGACACAAAAGGACCAACTGCCCACAATGAACTGAACCCCAAATGTTAGACAAACATCTGACAGGAGGGGTTATTTTTATGTCATTTACTTATGAGCGAAAAACAGATTCAGTCTATTTATTCTGAAAAAGGTACAGCTTGATTTAAAAACTATTCACAAATTGGCACTCGAACCTTGACATGGCTAACAACTATTGCTATATTACTAATAGAACACCGGTATGAAGGAGGGAATATCCATGAATATCAATAAATTTACACAGAATTCATTACAGGCGGTTCAGAACTGTGAGAAGATCGCCGCGGACAACGGCAATCAGGAACTGGCGCAGGAGCATCTGCTCTATGCGCTGCTCACACAGGATGACAGCCTGATTTTAAAATTACTTGAAAAGATGAGCATCCAGGGTCAGCTCTTCATCAACAGAGTGGAGCAGGCGATCAGTAAGCGGCCGAAGGTCCGGGGAGGTCAGGCTTACGTGGGACAGGACCTCAACAATGTTCTCATCCATGCGGAAGATGAGGCGAAGCAGATGGGGGACGAGTATGTCTCCGTGGAGCATCTGTTTCTTGCCCTGTTAAAATATGCAAGTAAAGATATGAAACAGATCTTCCGGGAGTTTGGCATCAGCAGGGAGGGATTCCTTCATGCTCTGTCCACTGTCAGGGGGAACCAGAGAGTGACCAGCGACAACCCGGAGGCAACCTATGATACACTGAATAAATATGGGCAGGACCTTGTGGAGCGGGCAAGAGAACAAAAACTGGATCCGGTCATCGGCCGTGATGAAGAGATCCGCAATGTGATCCGTATCCTTTCCCGTAAGACAAAGAACAACCCAGTGCTGATCGGCGAGCCCGGCGTCGGCAAGACAGCCGTTGTGGAAGGTCTGGCGCAGAGGATCGTCAGCGGGGATGTGCCGGAAGGGCTGAAGGAGAAAACCATCTTTTCCCTTGATATGGGAGCTCTTGTGGCGGGCGCAAAATACCGCGGCGAGTTTGAGGAGCGTCTGAAAGCGGTCCTTGAAGAAGTGAAGAACAGCGATGGAAGGATCATCCTGTTTATTGATGAGCTGCACACCATTGTGGGAGCTGGTAAGACGGACGGCGCTATGGATGCGGGAAATATGTTAAAGCCTATGCTGGCAAGGGGCGAGCTGCACTGTATCGGCGCGACTACCCTCGACGAATACCGCCAGTATATCGAGAAGGACGCGGCGCTGGAGCGGCGTTTCCAGCCGGTCATGGTAGATGAGCCTACAGTGGAAGACGCCATCTCGATTTTGAGAGGGCTGAAAGAGCGGTATGAAGTGTTCCACGGCGTGGAGATTACGGATAGCGCTCTTGTGGCGGCGGCGACACTTTCCAACCGTTATATTTCGGACCGTTTTCTTCCGGATAAGGCGATCGATCTGGTAGACGAGGCATGTGCGCTGATCAAGACAGAACTGGATTCCATGCCAACAGAGCTTGATGAGCTGAGAAGGCGTGTGATGCAGCTTGAGATCGAAGAAGAGGCGTTAAAGAAGGAGGATGACCGCTTAAGCCGTGAGAGGCTGGAGCATCTCCAGGAAGAGCTTGCAGGGCTGAAAGAAGAATATGCGGGAAAGAAAGTACAGTGGGAGAATGAAAAGACCTCTGTGGAACGTGTCCAGAAGATCCGTGAGGAGATCGAGCAGGTCAACAAGGATATCCAGAAGGCGCAGAGAGAGTATGACCTGAACAAGGCGGCAGAGCTCCAGTACGGCAGGCTGCCCCAGTTGCAGAAGCAGCTTGAAGAAGAGGAAGAGAAGGTAAAGGCAAAAGATCTGTCCCTTGTCCATGAAGCTGTGACAGACGAGGAGATCGCCCGTATCGTTTCCCGCTGGACCGGAATTCCGGTGGCGAAATTAAATGAGAGTGAGAGGAACAAGACCCTCCATCTTGCGGATGAACTGCACAAGAGAGTGATCGGTCAGGATGAAGGCGTGGAGCTTGTGACCGAGGCGATCATCCGCTCCAAGGCAGGGATCAAAGATCCCAGCAAACCCATCGGTTCCTTCCTGTTCCTCGGACCTACCGGAGTCGGTAAGACAGAACTGGCAAAGGCGCTTGCACAGAGCCTGTTTGACGATGAGAACAACATGGTCCGTATCGATATGAGTGAGTACATGGAGAAATATTCCGTGTCCAGGCTGATAGGAGCACCTCCGGGATATGTAGGATATGACGAGGGCGGACAGCTCACTGAGGCAGTCCGGAGAAAACCCTATTCTGTCGTGCTGTTCGATGAGATCGAGAAAGCGCATCCGGATGTATTCAATGTGCTTCTTCAGGTACTTGACGATGGTCGTATCACGGATTCACAGGGACGTACTGTGGACTTTAAGAACACGATCCTGATCATGACTTCAAATATCGGAGCGAATTACCTGCTGGAAGGCATCCGCGGCGATGGCTCTATCGATGAAAAATGTCAGGAGCTGACCATGAATGACCTGAAAGCGCATTTCAGACCGGAGTTTTTGAACCGTCTGGATGAGATCATTATGTTTAAGCCATTGACGAAAGGGAATATTCGTGCCATCATAGACTTGTTAATAGCAGATGTGAACCGGCGTCTTGAGGAGAAGGAGCTGAAGATCGAGCTTACCGAAGCGGCAAAAGATTTTGTCGTTGACGGCGGGTATGATCCGATGTACGGCGCAAGACCGCTGAAGAGATATCTGCAGAAGAACGTGGAGACACTTGCCGCAAGACTGATCCTTGCCGGAAATGTTGGCAGAGAGGATACGATCCTGATCGATGTAAAAGGTGGAAAGCTGGCTGCAGATGTTAAGGGGCAGATCGTTTCCGCAGAGTAGGCGGCAGTGTGAAAGGACAGATGTGCTGTATGACACCCATTATCTTTCATATTGATGTGAATTCAGCATATTTAAGCTGGACAGCAGTAGAACAATTGAAGAATGGCTCAGCAGTGGATCTGCGCGAGATACCGGCGATTATCGGCGGGGATCAGAAGTCCCGCCATGGCGTGGTGCTCGCCAAATCCCCTGCGGCGAAAAGATATGGCATCCGCACAGGGGAACCTGTTGCGAATGCCTTTCGTAAGTGCCCGAATCTTGCCATGTTTCCTCCGGATCACAAGATGTACAGGGAGAAGAGCAGACTCCTTATGGAATACCTTCGGACATTTACGAAAGAGATCCAGCAGGTCAGCGTGGACGAGTGTTATATGGATTTTACGTCCATTACAGATCGGTATCATTCTCCTGTGGACGGGGCATTGGAGATCAAGGACGGCATAAAAGAGAGGTTCGGCTTTACCGTAAATATCGGGATCTCTACGAATAAGCTGCTTGCAAAGATGGCCTCGGATTTCCAGAAGCCGGACCGGATCCACACCCTTTTTCCTGAGGAGATACAGGAGAAAATGTGGCCTCTGCCCATTGGAGAACTGTACATGGCAGGCAGGTCCAGTGTGGAGACGCTGAAAAAACTGGAGATCAACACTATTGGGGATCTGGCGCAGGCGGATCCGAAACTGATTTCGCTCCACCTGAAAAGCCATGGAAAAATGCTCTGGGAGTTTGCAAACGGCAGGGGCACGGATGTGGTCCAGGCAGAGCCGGAAGAGGCGAAGGGGATCGGAAATTCCACTACGCTCAGGGAGGATGCCGCGACGGAGGAAGAAGCCTATCCGGTGTTTGAGGAGCTGGCGCAAAGCGTAGGAAGACGGCTTAAAAAAGCGGGGAAGAAAGCGGGAATGGTAAGTATGGAGATCAAATACCATGACTTTCGGACAGTTTCCCATCAGATGCAGCTTGAAAAGCCGACCAATGATCCGAACCTTCTGAAGGAGACCGCGTGCAGCCTGTTCCTTGAGGTTTGGAGCGGAGAGCCGGTGCGGCTGCTTGGGATACGGACGTCAAAACTGACAGATGAGTCTGAACCGGAGCAGCTCTCAATCTTTGATTTTGAGATGCCAAAAGAACCGGATGAGAAACATAAACGCCTGAAAAAAGCAATGGATGAGCTGAACGCACGGTTCGGACAGGGGGCGGTTGTGAAGGCGAGTCTGATGAAAAAGTCAGGAGATAGTACAGATGAAAGAAAAAAATTATAATCTGGAGCTGGTCCGGATGGTGTCGTTTGTTCTGGTGATCGCCATCCATGTAACTAATTATTTCTGCCGGGCCTATGGAAAGATCCCGCAGGAAGAATATTTATTTTCTCTTGCGCTGGATACAGCAGCGAGAGTCAGTGTGCCCTGTTTTTTCATGATCTCGGGGGCTCTTCTGCTGGGGCGTCAGGAACCCTTGGAAAAACATTTGCGCAGACTCGCGCGATTTGCAATAGTGCTGGCGGTGTGGAGCGCGGTGTATTATTTGTGGAATCGTTTTTACATGGGAACGCCGTATGAACTGACTGATATACTCACTGAGCCGGCGGAAAACCACCTGTGGTATCTTTATGCCATGATTCCGATCTATCTGGCACTGCCTTTTTTCCAGGTGATGTGCAGGGGAATGAGCATGAAGCTGGAGAAGGCTTTTCTTATTATGACTACCGCGGCAGTGATATTGAATTATCTTCTTAGGCTTGCCGGTCAAGAATTGTATTATGATATCCCTCTTGTGGGCGACCGTATTTATGCGTATTACCTATATGCGGGATATTATCTTTATAAATATCGACGGCATATACCGGTGGGGCAGCGCCCGGCGCTCATTATCTGTCTGTTGAGTATGGCCGCAACTTTTGGGATCACGCTGGGAGTGACTGTGGAGCAGGGAGACCATTATGAGGGAGCGCTCACTTATGAGAGCATTTTTGTTGTGATAGCAGCAGTTACTTTTTTTCTGTTCATGCTCCGGCTGGGAGATGCCCATATCCGTTTCAGAGAGAGGACAAAGGAAGTGATCGACCTGTTCTGTGGCTGTTCCTTCGGGATCTATCTGATCCACATCCTGTTTCTTGATAATTATAAAAAGTATGTGGAAGCAGAGGAACTGTCCGCCTGGATCGCGGTGCCCGGGCTGATTGCAGGGATCTCGCTTGTGTCATTTCTATGTGTGTGGATGCTCCGTCGGTTTAAGATCGGGCGCAGTATCACATAGTATTTTGTCAAATCTTTAGAAAATCTTTCGATTCTCACAACAGCCTCCTTAAGATTTACAGGCTATCCTGTAAGCAGTGAAAGGGGGGCTGTATTTTTATGTCAATCCAAGAACTTACGAATTATTTTATACAATATGGCGCTTTTTTTATTTATCTGATTGTACTGTTAGAGTATCTGAACCTTCCGGGATTTCCGGCAGGGGTTATCATGCCTCTTTCCGGAATCTGGGCGGCGAGAGGAGAAATCAGTTTTCCTGTCGTAATGGTGCTTACCGTAGCTGCGGGGCTGACGGGAAGCTGGGCCCTGTATCTTCTGGGAAGGTACGGCGGGGGCAGGGTGCTGGGATTTTATTTTAAGAAATTTCCCAAACATCAGCCTGTAATCGAAGAGAAGATGGAGTTCCTGAGACGGAAGGGCTGTGCGGGGGTGTTTGTGAGCAAACTGCTCCCCATGGTAAGGACGCTGATCTCTATTCCCGCGGGAATGGTCAGGATGAACTTTACGAAGTATACACTCAGCTCGCTGGGAGGGATATTTCTCTGGAACCTGGCTTTTGTCGGGGCGGGATATTTCTTTGGAGACGCGGCGATCGAGTTCTTTACATAGATGAAGCAGAAGAGGAGGCAAGGGGTATGAGGATTGCAATGCTGACAAATAATTACAGGCCGTTTGTGGGCGGAGTGCCGATCTCAGTGGAGCGGCAGGCGCAGGAATTGGTAAAATTAGGGCACGAAGTGACAGTATTTGCGCCTTATTATGGTGAGACAAAGGAAGAGAGACGAGAAATGCTCCGCACAGATGAGTCGGCGCCGGAGAGAGTGGTGCGTTACCGGACGCAGAGAAAGAAGATGGACAATGGCATGGTTTATCCGTCTTTGTTTCCGGCTGAGATCACCAGGACATTTGAAAGCGAAGCATTTGACTGCATTCATGTCCATCATCCCATGTTTGTGGGGCCGCTGGGGGTAAAGCTGGGAAAACGCTATGGGCTCCCCGTTATCTTTACCTGTCACACACGTTATGAGGATTATCTTCATTATATCCCGGCATTCCGGGTGAGCGGAAACGTTCTGGGGATGAAGAAAAGAGCAGTAGAATGGATCAGAACCAAGGTAATCCCGGCCTATATAAGATGGTTTGCTGATCAGTGTGATCTGGTGCTGGCGCCGTCTGCGGGGATGCAGCGTGTTCTCCGCGGGTACGGGATGAAAAGCAGATCCGCAGTGTTCCCTACCGGACTTGAGGAGCGATTTTTTCGGGCAGATCAGACACGGGCTGCACAGATCCGGCAGAAATGGGGAAAGGGAAAGAAGTATCTTCTGGTCACGGTATCTCGTCTTGAAAAGGAAAAAAATTACGGATTCCTGCTCAGGGGGATCGCAGAGATACGAGAGAAAACGGGGGATGATTTCCATGTCCTTATCTTAGGAGATGGCAGCCAGAAGACAGAGCTTAAGGTGAGGGCGTCCCTTCTGGGAATCCGGGATATGGTCACATTTGCAGGAAATATCCCCAATGAGGAGGTCAGAGATTATCTCGCGGCGGCAGATTTGTTTTTGTTTGCTTCTACATCAGAGACTCAGGGGATTGTCCTGGCAGAGGCATTTGCGGCGGGTACCCCGGTAGTCGCTGTGCGTGCCGTGGGAACGGACGATATCATTGAGAACGGAGTAAACGGATTTCTTACAGAAGAAAGAGAGGAAGAATGGGCTGCCCGCGTGGCAGAGATCCTTCTCGGCAGCAGGTGGGAGCAGATGCGGGAGGCGGCGAGATCCGCTGCCGAAAATTACCGCTCGTCCAGGCTTGCCATCTATGAGGAGATGCTCTACAATCAATGTATCTGCGAAAAAAGAGCGGAGGTGTGTTATGAGTCAGAGGAAGAACGTTCAGAGCATTCTGCAATGGCTGTTCACTAAATACCTTGCCCTGATCGACCGTACGGTGAAGATTGAGTGGCATGAGGAAAATACATACGGTGACAGCCAGATCTTCGGGTTCTGGCACGAGGACAGCTTTTTTATGAACCTTGTACTGGAGAAGCTGTCGCATAAGACGACCCCGGTGGATGTGATCGTGACTGCGGATGCCAGAGGAAACTATATTGAACATATGATAAAGCAATGCGGGGGCAGCGCCCTGAGGGTGCCGGACGGTTACCGGGCATTTGCAGCGCTGAAAAGAATCGTGCAGGACTCTTATGAAAGAACACATTCTATCGCTGTGGCTCTGGATGGTCCCCTGGGACCGAGACACGAGCCGAAGAAACTGGCGTTTTACTTATCCGAACATGCGGAGGAAGAATTCGTCGGGATCAGCCTTTCATATTCTTCCTGCATCCGTCTGTCGCACAGATGGGATAAATATGTAATCCCGCTTCCATTTTCCAAAGTTTCAGTGGCGGTGAAAAATTATGGAATCGTATTAAAAAGTGCAATACCAAAACTGCCGGTGGATGCTCAATTTGTGCAAGGGGTCTGACCCCGATGGGGAGAATTATCATACAAAAGGAGATATTGTGTATATTATGGAAACTAATCATATTCTGATCGTTGAGGATGACAAAGAGATAAGGGAAGGAGTCCAGATCTATCTGCAGAGCCAGGGCTATGAAGTTTTTCAGGCGGCGGATGGGATCGAGGGCCTGGAGATCATAGAGAAGGAGGAAATCCACCTGGCGATCGTGGATATCATGATGCCCCGTATGGACGGAATCCGCATGACGATGAAGCTGAGAGAGAAATATGATTTCCCGGTGATCATGCTGTCTGCGAAGTCGGAGGAAGTGGATAAGATCACCGGATTGAATATTGGGGCTGATGATTATGTGACAAAGCCTTTCACGCCCATGGAGCTGATGGCAAGGGTAAATTCTCAGCTTCGCCGCTACCGGAAATTTCTCGAGAAACTGGCGCCGAAGGAGAATGTCCATGTGATCGGCGGTCTGGAGATCAATGAGGAAGCCGTGGAAGTGACTATGGACGGCAGTCCGGTAAAGCTTACTCCGATCGAATATAAGATCTTGCTCCTCCTGGCAAAGAATCCCGGAAGAGTATTCTCCGCGGAGGAGATCTATGAGCGGGTATGGCAGGAAAAAGCCATCAACACGGACACGATCATGGTCCATGTAAGGAACATCAGAGAGAAGATCGAGATCGATCCAAAGAATCCGAAATATTTAAAGGTGGTGTGGGGTGTTGGATATAAGATCGAAAAACAGCCGTAAGGCGGGGGTTATCGCAGTTGCGCTGCTGCTCGCGTTTTGCTCTGTCATAATGCTGAGCGGGTATCCGCAGATGTCTTCTTATCTGGAGAGCGCAGAATCGGAAGAGTCGGCATATGAGGAGGCTCTCTATGGAATGGGCGGGGATCTGGCAGAAGGAAATTACATTCTCTACAACGAATATGCAAAGTCAACGGATCCCGGCGAGGTGCTGGATGAGTTCGGACAGAGAAAATTTGACCTGACGAGAAAATATATGGACTGTGATGTGTTTGCAGCAGCGGATGACAGCGGAGAAAACGAAACCGGAGAACAAGCGGATGATACCGCCTCTGCAGGAGAAAGCGCCTCCGAAGGAGAAGCGTCCGCAGCAGACCCGGCTTCTGAACAGGAGGAAGACCTGGGGATGAAGGCGCTCCTGGATAATACGTCAGAGGAGGTGCAGGAACAGCTTACGGCTCCGGAGACAGGTCACTACGCAGTCCGGGTGCGGTATACATTTTCAGGCGACGGACTGCTCTCCGGAGTCCAGGTGGACGGAACCCTCCTTACTCCACAGGAGGCTTACAATCTTGAGTACAGTTATATCCATGAGGCGGAGATCGTGGAGGATACCTATGGGATATCCAGCATATCAGTGCCCTCGGATGTCGCGGTCATTTATGGAATAACACAGGAAAATCTTGACGCGTATGCAAGAGCCGGTAATATGATGTATGCGGATATTTACAGCCTGAACAACTGCGGGGCGTACAATGACACTCTGGAGGTCCTAAGTCTTCTGGTGACCGCCGCGGCGATTCTCCTGCCCCTGATCAGGCGGCTGGATATCAGCGGGATGAAGGTGTTTACCGTGCCTTTTGAGATTCCGGTGTTGGTTTTGTTTCTCTGCCTTTGCTCAGATATTTATTTCTGGCCTATGCAGGTAGTGTACGGCACTCTGACCGGGACTATCCTGCCGACAGCGCAGGACGGCGGCATGGAGCTCCCGGCGATGCTGCTCAATTTCTTTATGTGGATGCTGGTGTTTGGTGTCCTCTTCTGGGCAGTGACCTCATTAAGAGCAATGGTGCGCATGAAAGGCGCGTATTGGAAGGAGCGGACGCTGACTGCCAGGCTGTTCCGCCGCATCAGGAATCGAGGTGGTGAATATGGCGGGACTATGACACAGAAGGCAGGCGGAGTCTTCCGGAAAGCGAAATCATTTATTTCCAGGCAGTATGACGCCATGCTGCATCTGGATTTCCAGGATAGGACGAACCGCACGATCCTGAAGGTAGTGCTGATCAACTTTCTCCTTCTGTGCGTGGTGTGTGTGTTCTGGTATTACGGGATCTTTGCGCTGATCGTGTATTCAGTGCTCCTGTTCTTATTCCTGAGAAAATACACAAAAGACCTTCAGGAGAAATATAAGATGCTCCTCAAATCTACCAACCAGCTGGCAGACGGTCATCTTGACGTGCCCATCGAGGGGGACATCGGTCTGTTTAATCCAATCCAGGAAGAGCTGAAGAAGATCCAGAAAGGCTTTAAAAAAGCTGTGGATGAAGAAGTAAAGAACGAGCGGATGAAGACCGAACTTGTGACCAATGTATCCCATGATCTCAGGACACCGCTCACAGCGATCATTACGTACACTGATCTTCTCAAAAATGAGAAAGATGAGGAGAAGAGAAAAGAATATATCGAAGTGCTGGAGAAGAAATCACTGAGGCTGAAAGTGCTCATTGAAGATTTGTTTGAGATCAGCAAGGCTGCGAGCAAGAATGTTGTCATGCACTATATGAAAGTGGATATCGTAAATCTGCTGAAAGAAGTGGGGCTTGAGAATGACGGAAAGATCAGGAATGCAAATCTGGAGTTCCGGTGGAAACTGCCGGAACAGAAGGTTGTCATGTGTCTTGACAGCCAGAAGACCTACCGGATCTTTGAAAATCTTATTGTGAACATCACGAAATACGCAATGCCTCATACGCGGGTGTACATTGAAATGACGGACCAGGAAAATTCAGTGCACATTTCTATGAAAAACGTATCTGCAACAGAATTGGATTTTGATGTTGACGAGATCACGGACCGGTTTGTCCGCGGAGATTCTTCCAGGAATACCGAAGGATCCGGCCTGGGGCTGGCCATTGCCAAGAGCTTTGTGGAACTTCAGCACGGGACTCTCAGGATTTCAACAGAGGCTGATCTGTTCAAGGCGGATATTACGCTGCCGAAGCTGGATATTTCACAGGAAGATGTGGTATGATGATAACAGGAATCCGGCAGAGGAGGGCGGATGCGTGAAACAGTTACAACAGAATGGAACAAAAATGCCAGTCAGTTAAGAGAGGAGATCAGAAAATGAGATATGAAATTAAAGGAGAGACGCTCCCGGTTGCAGTCTGCTATCTGGAAGAGGGAGAAGTAATGATCACAGAAAGGGGATCCATGAGCTGGATGTCCCCGAATATGAAGATGGAGACTACGTCAAATGGAGGGATCGGGAAAGCTCTGGGAAGGATGTTTGCCGGTGAGGCGATCTTCCAGAACCGCTATACGGCAATGGGAGGGAATGGCATGATCGCATTCGCATCCAGCTTTCCGGGACAGATCCGTACATGGGACGTACGCCCCGGCAATGAGGTGATCGTGCAGAAAGCAGGCTTTCTTGCGGCGGAAGAAAGTGTAGAACTGTCTGTATTTTTCCAGAAAAAACTGGGTGCCGGCCTATTCGGCGGGGAAGGTTTTATCATGCAGAGACTGTCCGGTCAGGGAACGGCATTCCTTGAATTCGACGGGCATGTTGTCGAGTATAATCTTCAGCCCGGGCAGCAGATCGTAGTGGATACAGGATACCTGGCGGCAATGGACGCTACATGCAGTATGGAGATTAAGACTGTGCCGGGTATCAAGAATATGGTGTTCGGCGGAGAGGGCGTGTTTAATACTCTTATCACCGGGCCGGGCCGCGTGTGGCTTCAGACTATGCCGATCTCAGGTGTGGCGGCAGAGATCTTAAGATTTATGCCGGCTTCAAAATAGCAGGCTGTACGGAAATATCCAAAAGTATACATAAGGAAGATCAACAGAAAAAACAGAGGAGACCGGGATTCATCCCCGTTCTCCTCTGTTTTATAAATGTATTCTGAATTGCAGCGGCATCATCTGTGCCCGAATGTGCTCTGTCCAAGGGGGACCTCTTCTGGTCTATACGCTGCGCCCCCTCACGGCTCCAATCCCGAGACCTCCGGGGCCCACATGCGTGCCGATGCTCATGGTGAGCGGAAAATAGACAAAATCCATGTCGGGGAAATTACTGTGCAGCTCAGCTTTAAAAGCCTCCAGCTTTTCCGGATCCATCGATGTGTTCGCAAGCCCGACCTTCAGGCAGCCCTGCTCTTTGAGCGGCGCAAGCCTGGTGGAGATGTCCCTTTTCAGCGCATTGAGCATAGTGTGAAATGCAGACTTCATCCCGCGGGCTTTGGCAAACGAGTCCAGCTTATCACCCTGAATGGTGAGCACCGGCTTGAGGCGGAGCATGCTTCCGATGGCAGCTGCCGCAGGGGTAATCCGTCCGCCTTTTTTCAGATACTCCAAAGTATCGACCGCGATGTAGATCGTGGCGTCAAGGGCTTCCTGTTCCAGGATCGCCTTTATTTCTGCTCCTGACCGGCCTTCCTCTGCCAGAATTTTTGCGTCCAGCACGGAAACTGCCTGGGTGACGGAGATACGGTGATTATCAACAACGTGAACCCTTCCGCGGTACGGTTCATCGTCCGCCAGGATGAGCGCGGTCTGGCAGGTGTTGCTCAATCCCGAAGACATGGGGATAAAGACGACTTCATCATAAGAAGCCAGCAGCCTGTCCCACATTGCCGTTACATCCCCGGGAGAGGGCTGGGAAGTCGTGATTACAGAGCCGGACACCTGTTTCCGATAGAATATATCCGGTGTGATATCAACACCCTCGCCATAAGTTTTTCCGTCTACGATAACAGGCATGGGGAGTATGTGTATCCCGTATGATGTCTCTTCTGACGGCATGATCCCGCAGTTACTGTCTGTCATAATACCAATTCCAGGCATGATATCCCTCCTGAGTTTCTGATCATAGATTGTTTTGCAGTTCCTGGTCTGATTATCCTGTCTTTTTACGAATATTGACCGTTATTATAACAGGTGTTAAAATTATATCAAAATAGCTTTAGCTCCACAATGAACAATAAAAGGAAAATGTAAGATATCTATACAGAAAAAGGAATGTGTAAGAAAATGGAAGATAAACGTATTGTAAAAACAAAGCGGAACCTGAAGGCTGCCATGACAGATATGCTGGGAAAAGAGGATTTTGAACATATCTCTATCACAGAGCTATGCAGGCAGGCGGAGATCAGCAGGATTACCTTTTATTCCCATTATAGTGACAAATACGCGCTTCTGGACGACATCTTTAATGATATGCTGTACATCGGTACAAAGGATTATTACAGAAGGCAGGCTGAAAACAATCCTTCACACAGGCTTGCAGCCGGGTATGTAAATATGCTGGACAGTATATTAGAGCTGTATTATGACAGATTTGATTTTTTTCAGCACACAAATCCGGAGAGAAACCCGTATCTTGCGTCACGGTTTTACAGCATTGTGCTTGAGACAGTGGAGAGGCACACGCTCCATGTAAAAAAGCGCCTCCGGATCAAATATTCCCCGAAAAAGATCGCGGGATTCGTATGTTTTGGGATGCTGGGATTTGTCAATGAATCCCACAAGGAAAAGACACCATTGGAAGAGATAAAGAAAGAGGCAAGAGAGCTGCTTACTGATCTGTTGAAATCGGGCGTGCTTACTGAGAGCGAAGCAGAAAAACAGGCATAAAAAATGGAAGCAATGGGGCTCGAACCCATGACCTCTCGCGTGTGAGGCGAACGCTCATCCCAGCTGAGCTATGCTTCCATGTGGTTTATTATAACACTCCAGGGAGAAAATGCAAGTGCTGTCCGCTGTGGCAGGCATAGACAGACGCGGTGTCATAACAGGGGCACAATGCAGGGGATGAATTTGCAATGAAAATGTGCTAGAATAACCACGGGAATATTGATCATATGAAAGAAAAAAGCAGACAGTTTCTGTCTGGGGCAAAGAGGTTATGCATATGTCAGATGTGAGAAAACATATTGTATTTTACGGGCGTGTCCAGGGAGTGGGCTTTCGGTATACGGCAAAGTACCTTGCAAAGTCGCTGGGGCTGACCGGCTGGGTCCGCAATGACTGGGAAGGAACAGTGACAATGGAAGTCCAGGGACGGGAAGCTCTGATCAACAAACTGCTTGTCGGATTAAACGGCGGACATTTCATCTCTATTGAGTGGATGGACACAAAGGAAATCCCGCTTGAGGAAGAGCGGGAGTTTACGGTAAAAGTGTGAGCTGAATATAAATGAGAGAACAGGAGAATATGACTTATGATGAAATTAGGATTTATCGGGACCGGAAATATGGCAGGAGCTATCATGGGAGGAATTATCCAAAAAGGGATCTTCCGTCCAGAGGAGATTATCGGCGCGGATATATCTGAAACCGGTCGCAGAAAAGTAAAGGAGACCTACGGGATTGAGGTGACAGAAGATAACAAAAAAGCCGCAGAGGCAGAGGTGCTGATTCTGTCTGTGAAGCCCCAGTTTTACGCAGATGCGATCGCGGAGATCAGGGACTGCATCAGAGAGGACCAGATTGTGATCACGATCGCTCCCGGGAAAACGCTGGCATGGCTGGAAGAGCAGTTCGGGAAACGGGTGAAGATCGTACGCACCATGCCCAATACACCTGCCCTGGTGGGGGAGGGGATGACAGGTGCCTGCGTGAATCAGTATGTGACGGAAAAAGAAAAAGCATATGCGCTCAAGATTTTAAATGCATTTGGGAAAGTGGAGCTTGTACCAGAGCATCTCATAGACGCCGTGGTGGCGGTCAGCGGCAGCGCGCCGGCATATGTGTTTCTGTTTATAGAGGCAATGGCGGATGCGGCTGTGGCAGAGGGTATGCCCAGGGCGCAGGCGTATGAATTTGCCGCCCAGGCAGTCTATGGCAGCGCAAAGATGGTGCTGGAGACAGGAAAACATCCGGGAGAGCTTAAGGATATGGTATGCTCGCCGGCAGGAACGACGATCGAGGCAGTCCGCGTCCTGGAAGAGAAAGGGTTCAGGAGCGCAGTGATCGAAGCGATGCGTGCCTGCGCTGATGTGTCCCGGAGACTATAAGCCGGGAATCGGGCTTTTGGAAGGGAATCAGGAGGATTGGGAATATGAATATTCAGGGATTTCAGAAAGTAACTCTTTTGGATTTCCCAGGCAGGGTGGCATGCGCTGTTTTTCTTGCAGGATGTAATTTCCGCTGTCCGTTCTGCCATAACGCTTCCCTTGTAACCCATGTGGATCCGGACAGGAATATTCCGAAAGAAGAGATTATTTCATTTCTGAAAAAGCGCAGAGGGATCCTTGACGGAGTGTGCATCACCGGGGGAGAGCCGCTGCTGGCTCCGGAGCTCGGCAGTTTTATACATGAGATTAAGGATATGGGGTATGAGGTCAAGCTGGATACAAACGGCAGCAATGCCGAACGGCTGAAAACTCTGACCGAATCCGGGATGATCGACTATGTGGCAATGGATATAAAGAATGCTCCCGCTAAATATGGGATGACCATCGGGATCGATGGCTATGATATGTCAAATGTTTTTAAAAGCGTGGAATATCTTATGTCCGGGGCAGTGCCGTTTGAGTTCCGTACGACGCTAGTCAGAGAGTTTCACAAGAGAGAGGATTTTGAGGAGATAGGCCGGTGGCTGAAGGGGGCGCCGCGCTATTATCTCCAGGCGTTTGTGGATTCCGGGGATCTGATACAGCCGGGACTGCGCGCTTATACAAAAGAGATTATGGATCAGGCGCTGGAAATCGTGAGAAAATATATCCCGGCAGCAGAGCTGCGGGGAATAGATTAAAACAAAAAACACCAATATCTAGAATGGTGAAAAATATTAATATACTAGATATTGGTGTTTTTGGCTTGCGTTCCCTCCTGCAAGGTGATAGAATGGATTCAGACACCTGTTGAGCGGAAAAACAAAAAGGAAGGGGATCCAAACATGTATCAGGTTAAAAAAAGAGATGGAAAGATCGCAGAATTTAATCTGGCAAAGATCGGGGAAGCTATCAGAAAAGCATTTGAAGCTCAGGAGAAAAATTATAACCAGGATATTATAGACATGCTGGCGCTGAAGGTGACGGCAGATTTTGAGCCGAAGATAAAAGAAGGGCTTGTCTCAGTGGAAGACATCCAGGACAGTGTCGAGTCTGTCCTGATCCGGGCAGGATATGACGATGTGGCAAAAGGATATATCCTGTATAGGAAGCAGAGAGAAAAGATCCGTAACCTGAATTCAACTCTTCTGGATTACAAGGAGATCGTGGATGGTTATGTCAAAGTCACAGACTGGCGCGTGAAGGAAAACTCTACGGTCACTTACTCGGTAGGCGGACTGATCCTGAGCAACTCCGGCGCGATTACGGCAAATTACTGGCTTTCTGAGATCTATGATGAAGAGATCTGCAAAGCCCATAAAAATGCGGACATTCATATCCATGATCTGTCCATGCTTACCGGCTACTGCGCAGGCTGGTCATTAAAACAGCTCATTCAGGAAGGGCTGGGCGGCATCCCGGGGAGGATCACGTCCGCTCCTGCAAAGCATTTAAGCGTGCTCTGCAATCAGATGGTGAATTTCCTCGGGATCATGCAGAATGAGTGGGCAGGCGCCCAGGCGTTCTCCTCATTTGACACCTATCTGGCACCGTTTGTCAGGACAGACCATCTCTCCTACCCGGAGGTAAAGAAATGTGTTGAATCCTTTGTCTATGGAGTGAATATTCCGTCACGCTGGGGAACCCAGGCTCCGTTTACCAATATCACGCTGGACTGGACCGTGCCGAATGACCTGAAAGATCTTCCGGCGATCGTAGGCGGGAAAGAGATGGATTTCACTTACGGGGACTGTAAAGAGGAGATGGATATGGTCAACCGTGCGTTCATTGAGACAATGATCGAGGGAGACGCGGAAGGACGAGGCTTCCAGTATCCGATCCCGACCTATTCTATTACCCGAGACTTTGACTGGTCCGAGACTGAGAATAATAAGCTTCTCTTTGAAATGACGGCAAAATACGGTACTCCGTAT
>CALWFS010000005.1 GCA_944377705.1 uncultured Mediterraneibacter sp.
TCAAATATAACACAAAAGAGGCTATCCTCGCTTTTTAAATATTCAGTTGTAACACATGTATTGTAATCCTACAGTACTTCCGGTTCTGAATTTACGGGGAGGATTGCACCCGGTAAGGTAAAATGATACAATCATTATATCAGAACGGACAGGGGAATGAGGGAACATACTCTCAAAAAACAGAAGATGAAAGAAAAAAACAGATTTCAAAGAGAGCTGGAGAGACATGTCTCCAAACAGATTATTCTCACGATCTTGATCGGCTGCTTTTTCTTCTGTGTAGCTATGCTGGGAATTACTATGATAGATCAGAGGATAAAGCAGTCAAAATATATGGATGCTGTGGAAGCTGCTTTCTGGAACATATGGGATTCTTCCCGGGGATTTTTGATGTCAGAAGAAAATATGGGACTCTTTCTGAAAAATGTAAACACAGGGGCTGAGGAGAAACGGCTTCGTTATCAGCTCGGAACATTTAATATAGAAGCGCCTGTCGGCATACGTCTCATTATAATGAATGCGGAAGGAGATGTGAAATATTCCAGTTTCCCGGAAGAAGAAATGAATCTGCACCGGATTGAATTTAACCGGGCGGCAGGGGGAAATGCCGGCAATCAGGAGGGGGATATATACAGCACAGTATATTTCTTCTCAGGAGACATCTCGGAGTATGTCCTTATGCGTCCGCTGTTTGACGGAGAAAATTTTGCCGGGACAGCGGCTGTTTATCTGGAACCATCTGACTGGAACCTCCACTTCCAAAAATATCAGTACGATGTGATCCTGACGAATTATAATTCGGATGTAATCTACTGTTCCAATTACAGCTTTCTGGAAGGACATGCAGTGAACCGTTACAATACCGACGACCAAAGCCTGTATCAGCAGTTTGGAGACGATCGCTATTTGACGGACAGCCGTTATCTTGAGGAGGCAGGAGTCCGCCTTTACTCTTTTATTTATGCGCCCGGTAGCAGCACATATCTGCTTATAGGGATCGCGGTGATACTGGGACTTGGATTTGTGTGGGCGGGGATGTTTTTTCATTTGATGCATGTGATGGCAGAGAAAACCTCTCAGTCCGTGGGGAAATTAATAGGAGAGCTGCGCACTGTCCAAAAAGGAAATCCCGATCATGCGGTGAAACTTGAGACAGGAGACGAGTTTGAGGAGATTGCCGGCCAGATTAACAAAATGTTGATAAGCATCAATGAATTAAACAAGAAAAACCTGGATCTTGTCAATATCAATAACCGAATGGAAATCCAAAATCTCCAGGCTCAGATCAATCCACATTTTATCTATAACACTCTTGATAATATCCGATACCTGATCATTCAGGACGCAAAAAGGGCGGATGATCTGATCGAGCGCTTTACCCACATTCTCCGGTATAGTATCGACAATAGGAAAAACCGCACTATGCTGAGCGAGGACATGGAATACATAGAGGACTATCTGATTATACAGAAGACCCGGTTCGGAGACAGATTTCAGTATACCGTAGAAATAGGCGAAGAGTGTTATCCGGTCGTTATACCGAAACTTCTGCTTCAGCCAATGATCGAGAACAGTCTGAAGTATGGATTTAAAAAACAGCCTGCCGTGAGGGTGTGGATCAAAGGTTTTGTCATTGACGAGTATCTGATCCTGCGGGTGGAAGATGATGGACCCGGGCTGCCTCAGCCCACATTGGAGGTGCTTCGCGGAATCTTAAATTCAGAACAGATCGATTACGCGCATAATGGGCTGCAAAATACAAACAGGAGGATATCCCTGGAATATGGTCATGACAGCGGTATCACCCTCGATGCCAGAGAGGGTGATGGATTTACTGTGACGCTGAGGCTGTGGATAGGAGGAGAGAACTGATATGTACAGAGTGCTTCTTGTAGAAGATGAAGAAATTATCCGGCGCGGCATCCGCCACTCGATCCCATGGGAAGATTACGGCTGCTCGGTTGTCGGAGAAGCGGGAGATGGTGAAGAAGGCATCCGGATGATCGCGGAGCTGCATCCGGATATTGTGATCACGGATATTAATATGCCAGTCATGGATGGGCTTGTTATGCTGTCAGAGACAAAGCTGAAGTATGACTATGCAGCGATCATCCTGACAGGGTATTCAGAATTTGAGTATGCGAAAGAGGCGATAAGATATGGGGTTTCGGGGTATGTATTAAAGCCTCTGAATATGAAAGAAATGAAAGAAGTGCTGGAGCAGGCGGTCCTGGAATGTAAAAATATCAGTTATCTTAGGCGGAGAAATCAAGAGGAGGCAGAACTGAAAAATATTTCTCTATTGGAAACGGACAAAGAGTATCAGGATCCTGTTGTCAGGAATGTACTGGAATATATTGCCGGAAATTATATGAATAAGATCGTACTTTCCGACCTCGCAGGAGAGCTTCACTATTCGGAGCGTTATATCGGACAGCGTTTCCAGAAAGCGGTGGGGACAACGGTCATTGAGTATTTAAACAGATACCGCATCCAGAAGGCTCTGGCGCTGATCAGGGAGGGAACGGTCCCTCTCTCTGAGATCGGATGGGAAGTGGGCATAGGTGAGTATAAATATTTTAATCATGTGTTTAAAAAGTATATGGGATGTTCTGCGAAAGAATACCAGCAGATGACAGGATAAGATACCGGACAGAGTTGTTCGGTATTTTTTCCATTTGTTCAGGAATACAGGTATCTCAATAAAACAAGGTGGTTTACTATTTGTATAACAAAATCTTACCAAGGAGGAAATCGGTATGAAAAGAAAAGTAACGGCATTATTGATGACAGCTGCACTCCTGGCAGGGCTTGCCGGGTGTAGTTCCGGGGGAGGGACCTCAAATAACAATTCCTCGGGGACGGACGGATCTTCTCAGGGAGGCGGGGAGCTGGTGATCTATTCTCCTAATTCCGAAGGGCTTATCAATGCTACTATTCCGCTTTTTGAAGAAAAATATGGTGTGAGCGTGGAACTGATCCAGGCAGGGACAGGCGAACTGGTAAAGAGGATCCAGTCTGAGAAGAACGATCCGTATGCGGATGTATTGTTTGGAGGTTCATGGTCTCAGATGTATGACAATGAAGAGCTGTGGGAACCGTATGTGTCCGCAAACAACGACAATGTGGAGGATGCTTATAAAAATGAATGTGGTTTTATCACGGGCAACACACTGGATGGAAGCGTGCTGATCGTCAATACGGATCTCATCGGGGATATTGAGATCAATGGCTATGAAGATCTGCTGAATCCGGAATTAAAGGGCAAGATTGCCACCGCGGACCCGGCCAACTCATCGTCCGCGTTCGCGCATCTTACCAATATGCTCCTGGCGATGGGCGGTTATGAGGATGACCAGGCATGGCAGTATGTGGAGGATCTTTTTGAAAATATAGACGGAAAGATATGCGAGAGTTCTTCTGCGGTATACAAAGGAGTGGCAGACGGAGAGTATGTTGTAGGGCTTTCTTATGAAGATCCGTGCACACAGCTCGTCAGAGACGGAGCGCCGGTTGAGATCGTGTATATGGAGGAAGGCGTTGTTTTTCTTCCTGCTTCCGGTGTGATCGTAAAAGGAGCCAAAAACATGGATAACGCAAAGCTTTTCATGGACTTTATCGTGAGCAAAGAGGTGCAGGACATATGGGGAAGCACCCTTACCAATCGTCCGGTCATAAAAGACGCGACTACCAGTGAAGACATGCGTCCTTTCTCGGAGATTAATGTGATCGAAGAGGACATTCCATATGTATCAGCTCACAAAGGAGAGATCGTGAACAGATATACCGAGATATTTACGGACCTTCAGAGCAAATAAAAGGGAAATTGGAGGATGACATGAGTAAAATATCGATCAGAAATGCAGTGAAAAAATATGGAGATACCACCGTGATCCCAGATCTGAGCCTGGAGATCGGGGATGGGGAACTGTTTACGCTGCTCGGACCCTCAGGCTGTGGAAAAACAACGCTTCTGAGAATGATCGCCGGATTTAACTCGATTGAAGGCGGTGATATCCATTTTAATGATACCAGGATCAATGATATTGATCCTAGTAAACGAAATATTGGGATGGTTTTCCAAAATTATGCTATCTTCCCCCATCTGTCGGTAAGGGATAATGTATCGTTTGGGCTGAAAAATCGTAAGACAGACAAACAGAAACTGAAAGAAGAAACAGATAAATATTTGAATCTGATGCAGATCATGCAATATGCTGACCGGATGCCGAATCAGCTTTCCGGAGGACAGCAGCAGAGGATTGCTCTTGCCAGGGCTCTGGTCATTACGCCGGATGTGCTCCTTATGGATGAACCCTTATCAAATCTGGACGCGAAGCTCAGGCTGGAGATGCGAAGTGTGATACGTCATACGCAGAAAAGCGTGGGGATCACAACGGTGTATGTGACCCACGATCAGGAGGAAGCCATGGCGATCAGTGACAAGATCGCAGTCATGAAAGATGGAGTCGTACAGCATATCGGGACACCGCGCGATATATATCAGCGCCCTGAGAATGTATTTGTGGCTACTTTTATCGGAAGGACCAATATTGTTCCGGCACAGACAGTAAGGGGGGCGGTGTGTTTTTCGGACGGTTATCAGGAAAAGATTCCGGCGCTTGAAGGGATTGAGGATCAGCCTGTGCTCTGCTCCATACGTCCGGAAGAATTTGTCATATGTAAGAGCGGCACAGAAGGGATCAGGGGAAAAGTAAAAGAGTTTACCTATCTGGGGCTGAACACACATTACTACATTGACACGGACGAAGGCACAGTAGAGATCATAGAAGAATCATCGATCGAAGACGAACTGAAAGAGGGGCAGACGGTCCTCCTGAAAGTAAAAAAAGAGAAGATCAATGTGTTTGACCAGTCAGGATCGGTGAATCTGGTTAGGAGCGGGGCCTATGAAAAACAACAATAAATTCCGACTTGATATATGGGGCGTCATAACTCTGGTCATTATTCTTCTATATCTGGTATTTATGATCTACCCCATGGGTTATCTGATCGTGCAGTCAGTGATAGATGGAGAGACCGGACAATTCACCATGGAAAATTTTGCGAAATTTTTCTCAAAAAGCTATTATTCCGACACACTGCTGAACAGCTTTAAGGTGTCCATCGCTGCAACTATTTGCGCTTTATTGATCGGTACCCCTCTGGCATATCTGTTTTCAGCATTTCGGATCAGAGGCAAGGCTGTCCTGAGCATACTGATCGTAATCGCATCCATGTCCGCGCCCTTTATCGGTGCATATTCGTGGATATTGCTGCTTGGAAGAAGCGGTGTTATCACTTCATTTTTCAGAGATATAGGCATTGCGATCCCGGATATCTATGGCTTTGGAGGAATCGTCATGGTCATGACGCTCCAGTTGTTCCCATTAGTGTTTCTGTATGCCAGGGGAGCGCTGAAAAATATTGATCATTCTCTATTAGAAGCATCAAAAAATCTTGGGTGTTCCGGGATAAAATGCTTCCTGAAAGTGGTGGTACCCTTGATCATGCCGACTCTGCTTGCTGCTGCTCTGCTTGTATTTATGAGGTCATTTGCGGATTTCGGTACACCGATGCTGATAGGGGAAGGATTCCGTACGTTTCCGGTGATCCTCTATACAGAGTTCATCAACGAAGTGGGAGGAAACGATGGATTTGCGGCAGCGATCGCGGTGATTGCCATCGTGATAACTACGATCGTGTTCCTGGCACAAAAGTATGTGTCCAACAGAAAGTCTTTTGCCTTAAATGCGCTGCATCCTATGGAGGAAAAAGAAGCAAAAGGCGGGGTAAAACTGATGATCCATATTTTTGCCTATCTTGTGGTGGGCATTGCGATAATGCCGCAGTGTTATGTGATCTACACATCGTTTAAAAATGTAGAGGGTAAGGTATTTGCTCCCGGGTATTCTCTGGGAAGCTATGAAGAAGCTTTTAATAAGATGGGGAAGAGTATCCAGAATACGATCCTCATACCACTGCTGGCACTGGTGGTTATCATTCTGCTGGCTATCCTGATCGCGTATTTGGCAGTGAGGAGAAGGAACATGCTTACGAACACAGTAGATGTTCTGTCCATGATTCCGTATATCGTACCGGGAACAGTGCTTGGTATTGCTCTGCTCTTGGGCTTTAACAAGCCTCCGGTCCTGATCAGCGGGACAATGCTGATCATGGTGATCGCTCTTGTGATCCGAAGGCTTCCCTATACGATACGTTCCTCGGTGGCGAATCTGCAGCAGATCCCTATGAGCATTGAAGAGGCGGCTATTTCTCTGGGAGCATCGAAAATGAAGGCTTTTTTCCGGATCACAGTTCCTATGATGGCGGCAGGGATCATATCAGGAGCAATTTTGAGCTGGGTAACCATGATCAGTGAATTGTCAACCGCCATTATTTTGTATACAGGAAACACAAAAACGCTGACCATTGCCGTGTATACGGAAGTTATCCGGGGAAATTATGGAACGGCAGCGGCTCTTTCCACTATTTTGACTGCTCTGACCGTGTTGTCTCTTCTGGTATTCAATCGTCTTAACGGAGGAAAGGAAATGAGTCTTTGACTAATGTAATGAGGGACCACGCGGATGGAAATTTTAAGATTGAAACCAGCCTATAAGGATTATGTATGGGGAGGGCATCGTCTGGTGGACGAGTACGGAAAAGATTTTGATGGGGAAATCCTGGCAGAATCTTGGGAACTATCCTGTCATCCGGATGGCCCTTCCATGATCGCTGACGGAAAATGGGCGGGCGCAACACTGCCGGAATATATCAGAAATTCAGAAGAAGATGTGTTGGGAACAAACTGCAGGAGGTTTTCAGATTTTCCTCTTCTGGTCAAGCTGATCGATGCAAAGGACAGTCTGTCGGTCCAGGTTCATCCTGACAATGAGTATGCCCTGATAAATGAGGGACAGTACGGTAAGACAGAGGTATGGTATGTGGTGGATGCCGGGGAAGGGGCGTTCCTGTACTATGGATTTGAAAATGAGATCAGTAAAGATGAGTTCAGGAGGCGGATCGAGGAGGCTGCATTGACAGATGTGCTCCACACTGTTTCTGTAAAAAAAGGAGACGTGTTTTTTATAGAAGCAGGGACCATCCATGCGATTGGGGGCAATATCTTATTGGCGGAAATACAGCAGAACTCAAACGTCACATACCGGGTGTATGATTATGGAAGAAACGGCAGAGACGGAAAAAAGAGGGAGCTGCATCTTGCTCAGGCTATGAAGGTGACGAAACGTGGTCCGGCAGTTCCTGAAAATGACATGTATCCCCATATTGCGGACTGTGATTATTTTACAGTGGATAAATTGAATCTGGATGGCGTTTTCAGAAGCAGGCTGGGCGGGTGTGTTACTAAAAAGTCATTCCTGAGTATTCTTGTCCTTGACGGTGAAGGAAAGATCCGCAATGACAGTGGGAGCGTGGATTATAAAAAGGGAGACTGTCTCTTTCTTCCTGCGGGGAGCGGACCTTATGAAATATCCGGGGTGTGTGACGCGCTGGCGGTCACAGTGGGAGAGAAGGAGGATACAACGTCCGCATCTCCCAAGTGATGATCCCAATCATAATAAGAATAATGCTTTATCGACTTATCCCCCTTTCTGTGCTATGATTATGAAGGCATAATCACAGACAGAAAGGGGTATTTTCTATGGAAGATACGTCTGAAAATAAAGATAAACTATTGAAAAAAAGACCATTAAAACATATTAGTGTGGGGGTGTTGGCCCATGTGGACGCCGGCAAGACCACGTTATCAGAGGGCATGCTGTATCTAAGCGGCAGGATACGCAATATGGGGCGCGTGGATCATGGAGATGCCTTCCTCGATACATATGAACTTGAGCGGGAACGTGGCATTACGATTTTTTCCAATCAGGCGGTGTTCCAATGGAAGGATATGGAGATTACCCTCCTTGATACACCGGGACATGTAGATTTCTCCGCGGAGATGGAGCGTGTCCTGCAGGTGCTGGACTGCGCGGTGCTCGTGATCAGTGCGGCGGACGGCGTTCAGAGCCATACCGTGACGCTCTGGAGACTTCTGAAACGATATGAGATTCCGGTGTTTATATTCGTCAACAAAATGGACCGGCCGGATGCGGACAGAGAGCAGCTTGTGAAGGAGCTGAAGGAACGGTTCGGAGAAGGCTGTACGGATATTGAGAAGGTATATGCGGGTACGGAGGAAAATCTGGAGAGCCTTGCTGTCTGCGACGATGGGATGCTGGAGGAATATCTGGAGAAAGACGCGATAAGCAAGGACACTCTGCGGCAGGCGGTTACCGCCAGGAAGGTATTTCCCTGCTGGTTTGGCTCGGCGCTGAGAGCAGAGGGGATCGCAGAGCTGCTGGATGGGCTGGAAGAACTGAGTGCCAGACCGGAATATGGGGAAGGTTTCGGGGCAAAGGTATATAAGATCTCCCGCGACACTCAGGGGAACCGTCTGACCTGGCTTAAAGTGACAGGAGGCGTCCTGCGGGTGAAGGAGACGCTTCCGGGCGTGCCGGGCAAGGTCAATCAGATCCGTATTTATTCCGGCGAAAAATACGACATGGTGCAGGAAGCGCAGGCAGGGACCGTGTGCGCGCTCACAGGACCGGAAGATACACATCCCGGACAGGGGATCGGATGTGAAGAGGCGTCGGAGTTCCCGGTGCTGGAGCCGGTGCTCACATACCGGATCGAGCTTCCGGATGGGTGCGATGTGCATACAATGCTCAGGAATCTCCGGCAGATCGAGGAAGAAGAGCCGCAGCTCCATGTAGTCTGGGCGGAGGAGACGTCTGAGATCCATATCCAGCTCATGGGGGAGGTTCAGACGGAAGTCCTTCAGCAGATGGTGAAACAACGTTTTGGCGTGCTCATCGGTTTTGGAGAGGGAAATATTGTTTACAAGGAAACGATCAAAGCTCCGGTAGAAGGAGTCGGACATTTTGAACCCCTCCGTCACTATGCGGAGGTACACCTTCTTCTGGAACCGGGAGAGCGGGGCTCCGGGATGCAGTTCTTATCGGAATGCGGCGAGGATGTCCTGGACAGGAACTGGCAGAGGCTGATCCTGACTCACCTGGAGGAGAGAGAGCACAGGGGAGTCCTGACAGGGTCATCGGTGACGGACATGCGTATCACGCTCCTGACAGGGAGGGCGCATCAGAAACATACAGAAGGCGGAGATTTCCGGCAGGCGACTTACCGGGCGGTCCGCCAGGGGCTGAGGAAGGCAGAAAGCATCCTGCTGGAACCATATTATGACTTTCGCCTGGAGCTCCCGATGGAAAATGTGGGAAGGGCAATGTCAGATATCCAGAGGATGAGCGGCAGTTTTGAAGGTCCTGAGGCTGAGAATGGGCAGGCAGTGCTGACCGGAAGCGCTCCGGTATCGGAAATGCGTGGATATCAGAAAGAATTTGCCGCGTATACAGGCGGGTTCGGAAGAATGTTCTGTACGCTCAGGGGTTATGACATCTGCCACAACAGTGAAGATGTTATCGCGCGGATCGGTTATGACGCAGACGCAGATGTGGAAAATACCGCTGACTCTGTCTTTTGTTCTCATGGCGCGGGCATCATCGTGCCCTGGTATGAAGTGGAAGAGCATATGCACGTGGAGAGCGGTGTGAAAGAGACCGTATCCGGGCAGGAGCTTCCGCCTGTGACAGTCGTGAAGCCCGTAAGGCACACCATCGAGCTGACGCAGGCGGAACTGGATGCGATCTATGTGCGCACGCCGGATCCGGTAAAGAGAAAAGTGAGCGCCCGTCCGGTGACCGTGTCTGCAGAAAGAGCGGATACATCCGGTAAAAACGGGAAGCAGACCGGCGGATCCGGAAGAAAACGAGGGGATGGAGAAGAGTATCTTCTTGTGGACGGATATAATATCATCTTTGCGTGGGATAACCTGAGGGATCTGTCTGAAACAGACCTTGCCGCGGCACGAGGGAAGCTGGCGGATATCCTGTGTGATTATCAGGGATACCGGAAATGCACCTTGATCCTTGTTTTTGACGCTTATAAGGTAGAAGGAAATCCGGGGGAAGTGGCGCGATATCACAATATCCATATTGTTTATACGCGAGAGGCCGAGACAGCGGACCAGTATATTGAAAAAACGGTAAGGCGGATCTCTCGGAAGCATGATGTGACGGTCGCCACCTCGGACGCGCTGGAGCAGGTGATTATCCTGGGGCAGGGAGCCCGCAGGATGTCAGCGGCAGGGCTGAAAGAAGAAGTAGAGCTTGCAAGAAAGGAATTAAGGGCAGAACATCTGGAAAAAGGCGAGCGGCTCAGGCATTATCTGTTTGATCATCTGGAAGAAGAGGAAGCGAAAGAAATGGAGCGGGTGCGGCTCGGCAAAGAGAAGTGACGCATCAGAGCTGCAAACTGGTATGCATAAAAAACTCATAACTGGACGTTCTAATATAACCAGACTGGTGCTAATATACCTGTATCATAACAGGAAAAGAGGATACGCACATGGAAAAGAGAAATGAAACGATCATAAAACTTGCACAGACAGCGCTTATGGCAGCGCTTTGCTTTGTATCATTTACATTTTTGCAGATCAAGATCCCTCTGCCGGGAGGAGACGCTACTTCCTTCCACCTTGGCAATACATTCTGCGTGCTGGGAGCGCTCATACTGGGAGGATGGTATGGCGGTCTGGCAGGCGCGGTGGGGATGACAATCGCGGATGTGCTTGACCCGGTCTACATCGTGGGAGCGCCGAAGACGTTTATTCTAAAGCTATGTATCGGATTGATCACCGGGCTGGCTGCGCATCGGATCGCAAAAATCAATGAGAGCACGGACAGAAAATATATTCTGCGCTGGAGCACCATAGCATCTGTGGCAGGGCTGGGATTTAACGTAATCGCTGATCCGCTGGCAGGGTATTTTTACAAACAGTATATTCTCGGACAGCCGCAGCAGATGGCTGAGGTGCTGGCAAAATGGAGTACGGCTACCACGTTTGTCAATGCCGTGGTATCTATCGTCCTGGCAGGCGTGCTGTACAATGCCCTGCGGCCGGTATTGCTGAAGACGGGTTTGATCCATGTCGCGAGGACAAAAACTTCACGCGAAATGGCGCGTTGAAAACAGAAAAACTGCAAAAAAACTCGAAAAATAAAAAAATTAACAATTTTTTGGTGACTTTTTACCTTGTTCAATGGTATTATTAGTGAAACAGCTTAATATTTTATAACAATCATGAGAGTGAGGTAGGTAAGATGAATTGTATTAAATGTTACCAGGAGATTCCTGACGGATCGAAATTCTGTCCATATTGTGGAGCAGATCAGACAGCAGATGGCGTGCAGCCGGAAGTGAACGCGCAGGCGTCAGATGGCGTGCAGCCGGAAGCAAACGCGCAGGCAGCAGGCGCTCAGCAGGAGGAAGCCGCACAGGCCGGTGCTCCGATACACCAGGAAACAAATACACAGTACCAGGATCCTTATAATGAGAGTGGTCAGGGTGCGTACAATTATGGAAACAGCAGCCAGAACAATACTTATCAGGATAGTTATCAAAACGGTAATTATCAGAACACACCGCCGTATCAGCAGAACCAGGGCGACACAGTGAACTGGGTTCCGTATCTGGTACTGTCGATCATTTCCACGCTTTGCTGCTGTATCCCGTTTGGTATCGTTGCCATTGTATTCTCTGCCAAGATCAACAGCGCGGTGACAGCGGGAAATATAGAAGAAGCAAAGAAAGCGGCAAAGACGGCGAAGATCTGGATCATCGTAGCAGTTGTGTCCGGGGTTATCGCTACGATCGCATACCTTATATTTACATCTCTGATCAGCGCTGGCTCATACTACTATTATTACTAAATCATGTGGAGAGAGCGAGGCAGAATAATAGGCGGCAGGATACAGCAGAGCTGGAAGATAAGATTTGGCTTGTCGGTTTGCGTGGCAGCAGTGGCATGTGCGGGCGCGCTGTACCTGTATTTTATGGGACCGAATAATATCCCGCTGCCATGTGTCTTTAACTCGGTGACAGGGCTGTACTGTCCCGGATGCGGTGCAGGGCGCGCGTGCTATTCGATTCTGCACGGGCAGTTTTTAAACGCGTTCTGCTATAATCCTTTGATGACAATCCTTCTTCCACTGATCGGTCTGTATATCGCAGCACGCATGGTGGATTGGATCGTTACAGGAGGAAACCATATAGACAGAAAAATTAATGTGAAGTTCCTTACCTGGGTGCTGGTGGTCGTGGTGGTGTACGGGGTAGTGAGAAACATTCCTGTTTTTCCATTCACGCTGCTGGCCCCGGAAGGACTTTGGCAGGTATTATAAAGGAGAAGTTATGAAAATATGTCCGAAATGTAACAGACAGTGCGACGACAATGCCGCTTTCTGTCCGGATTGCGGAACCCCGTTCCCCCAGCAGCAGTACAACAATTCCCAACAGTACAACAACGGCGGCTATGGTCAGCCGGGAAACTACTCTGCTTCCAGATTTGGAATCACTCCGAGAAGTATCCCGCTGTGTATCATATTCAGCTTCATTACCTGTGGCATCTATGGGATCTACTGGATGATCAAGCTGAATGACGAGGTGAACATTGTTTCCGGCGAGCCACAGGCAACATCCGGCGGGATGGTATTCCTTTTCACGATCATTACCTGTGGAATCTACGCATGGTACTGGCTGTATAAGATGGGAGAGAGATGTGACAGGATCAAAGGTACAAATGGAAGCCTTGGAATCCTTTATCTCATCCTTGGCATTTTTGGATTGAGCATTATCAGCTACTGTCTGATTCAGGATACACTGAATAAGGCGGCATAAACAGAATTACATGAGAATCGAATCCCCGGAGACAGGGAGGCTTGTTGATAAAAGGCTTCCTGCCCGGGGATTTTTATGGTATAATTATTGCACATTCGTGCAATCCGAAGCGGCTTCTCCGCTTCGCCCTGCTGTGCGGGGATTATACCGGGACCCACGGCTTGGAAAGTAAATGCCGCGTGCGCGGCGCGTCCTGTCCTGCGCTCGTGGTATGATGGATGGTGCAAAAGAGGGCAGAAATTGTCTGTAAATATGGAGGAAATTAAAATGATCAACAAATTAGTAGAGAAAATCAGGAAGACGGGCGCGCCCATTGTTGTCGGGCTGGATCCGATGCTTAGTTATATACCGCGGCATGTACAGGACAAGGCGTTTGCAGAGTACGGAGAGACTCTGGAGGGGGCTGCGGAAGCTATCTGGCAGTTTAACAAGGAAATCGTGGACAAGACATATGATCTGATCCCTGCGGTAAAACCACAGATCGCGATGTATGAGCAGTTTGGCGTGCCGGGACTTGCCGCATTTAAGAAGACGGTGGATTACTGTAAGTCAAAGGATCTGGTCGTGATCGGAGACATCAAGAGAGGGGATATCGGTTCTACATCAGCGGCATATGCAGTGGGACATCTCGGAAAAGTCAAGGTGGGAAGCAAAGAATATGTTCCGTTTGATGAGGATTTTGCGACGGTGAACCCTTATCTCGGATCTGATGGCGTCAAACCGTTTGTTGAGGTTTGCAAGGAAGAGAAGAAAGGCCTTTTTATCCTTGTCAAGACATCCAATCCTTCCAGCGGGGAATTTCAGGACCGTCTGATCGACGGGCGCCCGCTGTATGAACTGGTTGGCGGGAAAGTCGCTGAATGGGGTGCGGACTGCATGGGAGATGAGTACAGCTACATCGGAGCAGTAGTCGGAGCCACTTATCCGGAGATGGGAAAAGTGCTCAGGAAGATCATGCCTAAATCCTATATCCTCGTACCGGGATATGGTGCTCAGGGAGGCCAGGGAAAAGATCTCGTACACTTCTTCAATGAAGACGGGCTCGGCGCGATCGTGAATTCCTCCCGCGGGATCATCGCTGCGTATAAGCAGGAAGCGTACTCAAAGTTTGGCGAAGAGAACTTCGGTGATGCATCGAGAGCGGCAGTGGAGGCAATGATTGCAGATATTAGCGGCGCGCTTGCCGGCAAATAAAAAGTGAAAGGGGTCAGACCCCTTTTAGGTAAATCGTCTGAATATTCAAAAAAGGAGCAGATATGGCTAGGAAGAAGGAAAATGCGGTCATCATTTCCCAGCAGATGATCGCTCAGGATATTTACAGTATGTGGATAAAAACAGACGCGGCAAAGGAGGCAGTACCTGGACAGTTTATATCCATGTATACGAATGACGGAAGCAGGCTTCTGCCGCGCCCGATCAGTATATGCGAGATCAACAGAGGGGAAGAAAGCCTCCGGGTCGTTTACCGTGTGACCGGGAAGAATACGGGGACAGAGCTGTTTTCCAGGATGAAAGCAGGAGATACGATTCCTGTGCTCGGGCCTCTCGGCAACGGATTTCCATATAAGGAGACGCTGGGCAAACGTGTCTTCCTTATGGGAGGAGGTATCGGCGTGCCTCCGATGCTGGAGCTGGCGAAGCAGATGGACTGTGAAAAGAAGCAGATCATAATGGGATACAGAAATGCAGAGACTTTTCTCAGAGACGAGTTTGAGAAATATGGAGAGGTCTATGTTTCCACCGAGGACGGCAGCGTGGGGACAAGGGGAAATGTAATGGATGCGATCAGGGAAAACCAACTGGAGGCTGATATGATCTATGCCTGCGGACCGACGCCCATGCTTCGTGCCATCAAGGATTATGCAGAAAAAAATAATATTGTATGCTATCTTTCACTGGAGGAGAGGATGGCGTGCGGGATCGGCGCATGCCTTGCCTGTGTCTGTCAGACAAAGGAGAAGGATCACCACAGCAATGTAAACAATAAAAGGATCTGCAAGGACGGTCCGGTATTTCTGTCAACGGAGGTGGAGATCTGATGGATATGAGAGTAAATATCGCGGGTGTAGAGTGGAAAAATCCGGTGACAGTCGCGTCAGGTACATTTGGCTCCGGGGCAGAGTTCGCAGAATTTGTGGATCTGAACAGGCTGGGCGCTGTGACTACGAAAGGTGTGGCAAATGTCCCCTGGGCCGGAAATCCGACGCCCAGGGTGGCGGAAACATACGGCGGCATGATGAACGCAGTGGGGCTTCAGAATCCCGGGATCGATGTGTTCCGCGAACGCGATATCCCGTTCCTCAGGCAGTATGACACAAAGATTATTGTGAATGTGTGCGGAAGATCTGTGGAGGATTACTGTGAGGTGGTCGAGCGCCTGGCGGATGAGGATGTGGATATGCTGGAGATCAATATATCCTGTCCCAACGTCAAGGAAGGCGGCATTGCCTTCGGACAGGATCCCAGGGCGGCTGAAGAGATCACAAAGGCTGTGAAGAAATATGCGGCGCAGCCTGTTATCATGAAGTTAAGCCCCAACGTGACCAGCATTTCCGAGATGGCAAAGGCAGTAGAGGCTGGCGGCGCGGATGCGGTGTCCCTGATCAATACGATCACAGGCATGAAGATCGATATCCGCAGAAAAACTTTCCTTCTGGCGAATCGGACCGGCGGCGTGTCCGGACCGGCGATCCATCCGATCGCAGTCCGCATGGTGTATGAGGCTGCAAATGCCGTAAAAGTGCCGGTTATCGGCATGGGCGGGATTGTTTCCGCTGAAGATGCCATAGAGATGATCCTTGCCGGAGCCAGCGCGGTGTCCGTGGGAACCGCGAATTTCTATGACCCGGCAGTCACTGTGGGGATCGTGAACGGGATTGAGGATTATATGAAAGAACAAGGGTTTGAGACGGTCGCTGATATGACGGGGATCGTGAAATAAAGCAAGGCTGTAAAAAGGAAAGACATCTCCCTGCGAGGTGTCTTTTTCTGTAAACTTGTTTTCTGATGTTTCATTGAAAATAGCAGGGACTTATGTTAGAATTGTAAAGAATTAGAAATCAATACACAATCTCCATGCGGTGCGCATGATGATAATACAGGAGGTTTTACAGCGATGGAAAGCTATAAAAAAGAATTTATCGAGTTCATGGTGGACAGCGATGTGCTGAAATTTGGAGAGTTTACCCTGAAGAGTGGAAGGAAGTCTCCGTTTTTTATGAATGCGGGCGGTTATGTGACCGGCTCTCAGTTAAAGAGGCTGGGAGAATATTATGCGAAAGCGATCCACAATACATACGGTGATGATTTTGACGTTCTATTCGGGCCTGCATATAAGGGCATCCCGCTGAGTGTGGTTACGGCGATCGCATACAGCGAATTGTACGGAAAAGAAGTGAGATATTGTTCAGACCGTAAAGAAGAAAAAGATCACGGTGCTGACAAAGGAAGCTTCCTGGGAAGTAAATTAAAAGATGGGGACAGAGTTATCATGATTGAAGATGTGACCACGTCCGGAAAGTCCATGGAAGAGACAGTACCAAAGGTAAAGGGCGCGGCAGATGTGGAGATCGTTGGGCTCATGGTATCTTTAAATCGTATGGAAGTCGGAAAAGGCGGAGAGAAATGCGCGCTCGACGAGGTAAAGGACCTGTACGGATTTGATACGGCAGCGATCGTGACGATGGAAGAAGTCGTGGAGTGCCTGTACAACAAAGAATACAAAGGAAAAGTTGTCATTGATGATACATTAAAAGCAGCCATCGACACATACTATGAAACATATGGAGTAAAATAAGGAGGCGCGGACTATGGAAAAAGCATATCTTACAATGAAGAACAGCGGCGCGGGAAGTATTGTAATAGGGATCATCGTTCTGGTCGTAGGCATCACGGTGGGAGTGCTTTCCATTGTGAGCGGCGCCAGCCTGTTGAAGAATAAAAGTAAGATCACATTTTGACTGAGGAACATCCGCAAGTCTGTTACGGGGGACAGATCATACAAGATCTGTCCCTTGTTGACTGAATGTTCAGACGATTTAACTAAAAGGGGTCAGACCCCTTTGGCGAGAGTTGTCTGATAATTTTTGAAGAGGTAACATTTTGAGTGGAAGGAAAAAGAAAATATTCAGGGCAGTAGGCAAAGTCCTGTTTTTATTATATGTTGTATTTTTGATTTATTTCCTGTTTCTTGCCGAGTGGTACGGCAGGACGGAGGTGTCGGAAGAGTACCGGTACAATCTGGAATTGTTCCGGGAGATTAAGAGATTTATCATTTACAGAGAGCAGCTGGGGACATTTGCAGTATTTGCAAACCTGGCGGGGAATATCCTGATCTTTGTTCCGTATGGTTTTTTTATTTCCATGGCGAGCAGGGCAAGGGGATTTTTTAAGACACTGGTTTTCAGCATGGGACTGAGTCTGTGTGTGGAGATCGTACAGCTTTTTACGCGTGTGGGGAGTTTTGACGTGGATGATATCCTTCTGAACACGATTGGGGGCGTGTTCGGATATATCGTTTTTCTGATATGTAATGCAATAAGGAGAAATCATGATGTTCGGAAATGGAAAAAGCGCTGAGGAGCGCCAGAAGGAAAAGGAACGAAGAAAAAGAGGAAACAGAAAGTACGGCAGGGCAAAATTTAAAAATTCCCGGAAAGGGTCTCTGTCTTGTATAAGCGGCGCCGGAGCGATTCTGATCCTGGCGGGATGCATTCTGTACGCATTTATAGCCCGGGGAGAAGCTGCCGGAATCGTAGGAGGGATCGTTATTATCTCATTCCTGCTGTCGATCTGGGGGATCCGCTGCGCAATACAGGGGTTCCGGGAGAGAGACCGCAGCTACCTGACCTGTAAGATTGGGCTTCCGCTGAATGCGGCTGCCCTGATTCTGTTCCTTGCGATATTTATAGGAGGCATGAATTAATGGATGGTAAAGTGATACAGATAGAAAGAAATGAACAGTATGAGGAGCGGCATTCGCTTGCGGTGGGGCGCCTGAGGGGCATCGTCACTGAGGAGACGGTGCCAGAAAAATATGTGCCATATTTTCAGGATACAGCGCTCTTTCTCCTGGAACTTGAAAATGTAAGACGCAAGGTCGCTTCCGGCGAATGGGAGAGATACAGCCTGGAGGAAATGCAGAGCTTAAATGAGATCCTGTACAGTGATATCCTTGGGGAGCGCTATGGAAGCAGTTATGCAAATCCGGCTTATGCAGTGGAAAAACTGGGAATGGATATGGGGAGACTGTTAAGCCTTCTGTACGCGGAGATGAGGGCAGGTATTCCATATTCGTTTGAGGATAGGGTGGATTATCTGACGATCCTCTTTGAATTGTTTATCGAAGTGTACAACTGCTTTGAGGATACATCAGAAGGGAAGGAGAAAACAGAGGAGGGAGACGGAGCTGCCGCAGAGCGGACAAAGCAGATCCGGGATATCATCTACTGGTATGCAAGTGATTACTGTGATGTGTTCCTGGCGGACAGGATCAAGGAACAGATTGATCCGGAGCGTTCATTTGCGGCAGATATTGTTGAGAATGCGGATTTGGAAAATGACCGTTACCTGTACCGTTTTGGGGAATATATTACGCAGAATGAGCTGGGGACGGCGAGACATCTGCGCTCTCTGAATAAGGAGACCATCCAGAGGATGGCAGATGTGTATACAGAAGGATATCGTATAGGTTTTATCAATACTGGAAAGGACCTGTCGAAAAAATCCGTAGTCAATATCCGATACAGTCTGGGGTTTGAGAAAGTGATTCGGGCGGCAATAGAGAATTTCCGGAAAATGGGCCTGAAACCGGTCATTTACCGGGCGGCATCCAGTGTGATCACAAAGCGGGAACACCATAAGATCGGTTATTACGGCGCGGTGGCTAACTGGCAGTACGAGTATGACCACCGTCAGGACCAGGCGCTTTTTATGGATAAGCGTTACATCGAGCGCAGGCTGGAGGTCATGCGCACTGTATATGAACAGAACAGGGAACTGGCGGCTCAGTTTGCAGGCCCGGCGGTGATGGAGACATTCGGGGAGACTCCCTTTTCTCCCAAAGCAGTGCCTGAAGCCCCATCCTATACGGATGAGCAGAGGGAACTGGCGCTACAGTATGACAGCCGCTCCGGACAGCTTACGAATGAATATATCAAAGGAGAAGAACGAAGCTTTACGATCGTTGCCTATCCCGTGCCTGAGATCGGGGAGAAGTACCCGGAGATTTTTGACGAAGTCATCAAGATCAATACACTGGATGCAAAGCTCTACGAAAAAGTACAGCAGACCATGATCGATGCCCTTGACCAGGGAGAATATGTTCATGTGGCAGGGAAGGGAGAGAACCATACAGATATCCGGGTGCGGCTCCATCCGCTGACGGACCCGGAGAAGGAGACAAAATTCGAAAACTGCGTGGCAGACGTAAATATTCCGGTGGGCGAGGTGTTCACATCTCCTGTGCTGGAAGGGACTTCCGGTGTGCTGCATGTGAGCCGGGTCTATCTGGAAGGGCTGGAATATAAGGATCTGGAACTCGTGTTCCAGGATGGTTTGATTGAGGATTACCGGTGCGGAAATTTCCCGGATGAGGAGCAGGGGCGCAGATACGTTTATGACAATATCCTGAAGAATCACAAGACGCTCCCCCTGGGAGAGTTTGCCATCGGCACAAATACAACAGCATATGTGGCGGCAAGAAAATATGGCATTGAGAATAAGATGCCCATTTTGATCGCAGAAAAGACAGGCCCTCACTTTGCTGTTGGAGATACATGCTATTCCTGGAGTGAGGATATCCGGGTGTACAACCCGTCAGGAAAAGAAATCATTGCAAAAGACAATTCTATCTCTCTGAAAAGGCAGGAGGATGTGTCAAAGGCGTATTTTAACTGTCATACAGATATAACCGTGCCTTATGAAGAGTTAGAAGAAATAAGTGTAGTGACAAAAGAGGGGAAACACATTATACTATTAAAAGACGGAAAATTCGTACTTCCGGGAACAGAAATTTTAAATGAACCATTAAAAGGATTTACGCATTCTAAGGAGGAAATCAAATGCCAAAAGTAGGAATCGTTATGGGCAGCGACTCAGACCTGAAGGTGATGAGCAAAGCGGCATCTATGCTGGAAAAATTCGGGATTGACTATGAGATGACGATCATTTCCGCGCACCGTATGCCGGATACATTTTTTGAGTGGGCAAAGGCAGCAGAAGGAAAAGGAATCAAAGTGATCATCGCGGGAGCCGGCATGGCGGCTCATCTTCCGGGAATGTGCGCCGCGCTTTTCCCGATGCCGGTCATCGGAGTGCCTATGTCAGGAAAGAACCTGGACGGCATGGACGCGCTTTACTCGATCGTACAGATGCCGCCGGGAATCCCGGTAGCGACTGTTGCCATTGACGGGGGTATGAACGCTGCGATCCTTGCGGCAAAGATCCTTGCGACATCAGATGAAGATGTACTGAATAAACTGAAAGACTATTCCGCTGAAATGAAAAATACCGTGCAGGCAAAGGCGGATAAATTAAAAGAGATCGGTTACGAGGCATATCTGAACAGCTAAGGGCTGGGCAAGGCAGTGTTGAAAACAGATATCCCGCGGACGGCGGGATTCGATAAGGAGATCAGATTATGGATTATAAAAATGCAGGCGTTGATATTGAGGCTGGTTACAGATCAGTTGAGCTTATGAAGGAGCATGTGAAAAAGACGATGCGCGAGGAGGTACTCGGCGGGCTGGGCGGATTCTCCGGCGCGTTTTCACTGGCAAAAATCAAAGAGATGGACGAGCCGGTGCTCCTCTCAGGGACAGACGGATGCGGGACAAAGGTCAAGCTGGCTATGATCCTGGATAAACATGACACCATCGGGATCGATGCAGTGGCAATGTGCGTCAATGACATTGCCTGCGCAGGCGGGGAACCGCTGTTTTTCCTTGACTATATCGCCTGCGGCAGGAATGAACCCGAGAAGATTGCACAGATCGTAAAGGGCGTGGCAGATGGCTGCCTCCAGTCCGGCGCAGCTCTGATCGGCGGGGAGACAGCAGAACATCCGGGGCTTATGGCTGAGGATGAATACGATCTTGCAGGCTTTGCGGTCGGTGTATGCGATAAAAAGGACATGATCACAGGAGATGACTTAAAGCCAGGCGATGTGCTGATCGGCATGGCGTCTTCAGGTATCCACAGCAACGGATTTTCTCTTGTGAGAAAAGTTTTCAATATGAAGAGAGAAGCCCTGGATACATACTATGACAGTCTGGGGTGCACACTCGGGGAGGCGCTGCTTGTACCTACAAGGATTTATGTAAAAGCACTGAAGAGTATCAAGGACGCAGGCGTCACTGTAAAGGCGTGCAGCCATATCACGGGCGGCGGATTTTATGAAAATGTTCCCCGTATGCTGAAGGAAGGCACAAGGGCAGTGATAAAGAAGGACAGCTATCCGATCCCTCCGATTTTTCACATGCTTTCCGTGGACGGCGATGTAGAAGAACATGTGATGTACAATACGTTCAACATGGGACTTGGCATGGTCCTTGCGGTAAATGAAGCGGATGTGGACCGCGCGATGGAAGCAATCCGGGCAGCAGGAGAAGAGCCCTATGTTGTCGGCAGTATCGCAGAGGGAGAAAAGGGAGTGGACTTATGTTAGAGACAAAAGCCA
The DNA here is from genome assembly GCA_944377705.1 of uncultured Mediterraneibacter sp. Taxonomy (GTDB): domain Bacteria; phylum Bacillota; class Clostridia; order Lachnospirales; family Lachnospiraceae; genus Mediterraneibacter. Next base: position 21,500 of record CALWFS010000005.1, read on the forward strand.
CCGACAGCCGGAAAGATGAGGGCGCATGCCGTATCGTTGTGATGGTATCCGGCGGCGGGACGAATCTCCAGGCCATTATTGACCGTGTGAAAGAAGGCAGTATCACGAACACAGTGATCGCGGGAGTGATCAGCAATAATAAAAATGCATATGCCCTGAAGCGCGCGGAAGAGAATGGAATCCCCTCAAAATGTATTTCACCAAAGAACTATGAGTCCAGGGAGATCTTTAATGAGAAACTGCTGGAGGCGGTGAATGAATATGGACCGGATCTTGTGGTTCTGGCAGGTTTTCTTGTAGTGATCCCGCCGGAGATGATCGCGAAGTACCGCAATCGCATGATCAACATCCATCCGTCCCTGATCCCGTCTTTCTGCGGGAAGGGTTACTATGGACTGAAGGTACATGAAGCAGCGCTTCAGCGCGGTGTGAAAGTGGTCGGCGCCACAGTGCACTTTGTGGATGAAGGCACAGATACCGGACCTATCATCCTTCAGAAAGCAGTGGAAGTAGAGCAGGGCGATACTCCGGAAAGCCTTCAGAGGAGAGTTATGGAGCAGGCGGAGTGGAAGATCCTGCCCCGGGCGATCGATCTGATCGCAAACGGCCGGGTAAAGGTCGAGGGCAGTCATGCGGTGATAAGCAGATAAGAGGAGGTTACTATGAAAGTACTGATCGTTGGAAGCGGAGGAAGAGAACATGCCATAGCAGCCAGCGTGGCGAAGAGTCCGCGGGCAGATAAAATCTATTGCGCTCCGGGAAATGCCGGGATCGCAGAGTATGCGGAGTGTGTGGATATCGGCCCGATGGAGTTTGACAGGCTGGCGGCATTTGCAAAAGAGAAGGAAATTGACCTGTGCATCGTGGGAATGGACGACCCGCTTGTGGGAGGCCTTGTGGATGTGCTGGAGGAAGCGGGGATCCGTACGTTCGGACCGAGGAAAAATGCCGCTATCCTTGAGGGATCCAAAGCATTTTCAAAGGATTTGATGAAAAAATACAATATCCCAACAGCTGCATACGAGAATTTTACAGATCCGGATAAGGCGCTCGCTTATCTGGAGACAGCGAAGTTCCCCATTGTCCTGAAAGCAGACGGACTTGCCCTCGGGAAAGGCGTGCTCATCTGCCGGGATCTGGAGGAGGCGAAAGAGGGCGTCAGGACGATCATGCTGGACAAGAAATTCGGGACAGCGGGAAATGAGATGGTCATCGAAGAATTCATGACCGGCCGAGAGGTGTCAGTACTCTCCTTTGTGGACGGCAAAACAATCAGGACAATGACAAGCGCCCAGGATCATAAGCGTGCCGGGGATGGAGACACTGGTCTGAATACCGGCGGAATGGGAACATTCTCCCCCAGCCCGTTTTACACAAAAGAGGTAGAAGCGTTCTGCGATCAGTATATCTATCAGCCTACTGTGGATGCTATGGCAGCAGAAGGACGCCCGTTCAAAGGAGTGATCTTCTTCGGGCTGATGCTTACGGAAGAGGGACCGAAGGTGCTGGAGTACAATGCCAGGTTTGGAGATCCAGAGGCACAGGTCGTGCTTCCGCGTATGAAGAATGATATTATCGATGTGGTCGAGGCATGTATCGATGGTACTTTGGATCAGATCGACCTCCAGTTTGAGGATAACGCAGCTGTTTGTGTAGTACTTGCATCCGAGGGATATCCGGTGAAGTATGAGAAAGGATTCCCCATCAGCGGCCTGGATGAATTCAAAAAGCATGAAGGTTATTACTGCTTCCACGCAGGAACAAAATTCGACGGGGACCAGATCGTGACAAACGGCGGCCGTGTGCTCGGAGTGACAGCAAAGGGAAAAGACCTGAAAGAAGCGAGAAAGAATGCGTACGCGGCGACTGAATGGGTGCGGTTCGAGAATAAATATATGAGACACGATATCGGAAAAGCCATCGATGAGGCTTAAATCTGGATTTGTGTGTGGATGCATGATCGATGGAACGTCCGAAAACCGCGGAGTATTTTAAAGACGTATTCGCGGCGGGCGGGGATATGGCTCAGGTTCCGGTTCCGTAATCTGGGAAAGACGTAAA